>JAEYVS010000174.1 GCA_023429265.1 Bacteroidota bacterium
CTGTATGTCCACGCTCCACCGAAGTCTGTCTCGAGGCGCTGATGGTTTTCATTTGGAGAGGCGAGCTCCATTGCCTTCTGCATATCATATTCCTGGGCATTGGCAAAAGTGAAAGACAGTAAAATAATTAACACAAAATAAAGAAAATTTGTAATTGTTTTCATTTTATATGTTTTAAAATTATGTAATTATTGCTTCAGGGTTTTTTCTGAGAATAGCAGCAGAAATTAGAGCTATGATTGTGCCTAAGATAAAAACAGTGAGAAACATTATGATTCCCATCGAGAATGAATTATCCCACATTGCCATATTCTGATTAAACTCGGCAATTTGCTGTTGAATCACTTCCTGAGTTTGCCCGCTGTTATTGATCTTATCCATGTAAAAATTCGTATAGATCTCCTTAAAATCCGATACTTCATAAAAAATACCTTCGAATATTCCATATATAAATGAACCGATGAAGGCTATATATACCCCCATTCCAAAAGCCTGGCCGAAACTTATTGAGCCGTTTAGTTCATTATCTCTATATCTCTTGATTCCCATAAATACCATGGACATGGACAAGACCATTATGGCATACCCAAATAATTCACCTAAATCAAGGAGTGTTTGGGGACTAAACAAGTAATAAAGGACTACAATAAAAGTGATCATAATCCCGGAAGCGATTAACCCATATCTAAGTGCTGATTTGTGCATTGTAGTGAGTTTTGTTCGTAAAATTATTTATACAAATATACAAATGAAATGCAGTCGGATGCATCACCCGAAAGTATGAATTTATGATTTTACGATGGAATTAAACATTTTAGGTGAGTATTTGAAGCTCACGGGCGCGCGATACTGCCTGGGTCCTCCGGTTTACTTCAAGCTTCATATATATGTTATTGATATGTGTTTTCACTGTATTTTCAGATACGAAAAGTTTTTCCCCAATCTCTTTATTCGAATGGCCCATTGCAATTTCCTTCAGGACTTCCAGTTCGCTTTTGCTCAGATCGGTACCATTTACAGCGTCAGGATTGATGACCGGCTCAGGAAATCCTGCTTTTCCGGAATCCTCCCTGAGCTTCTTCATCATTTTTTCTTCTTTCCGTTTGCTGTATGTCGCCCCAAAGTAAACCCCTAACACAAGAAAAATAAAAGCTATAATGCCAATATAAATATCCAGTCCGATCTTGTAAGAGAAGTAAGAATACTCAATAAGCTTTATACCGGCAAGAATAACAGCCAGCGATACGCCAAGTATTATGGGTATAAAAAATGGTTTGGATTTCATTAGAGACCTGAACAATATTACTTTATCAATGTAAGTGTTTTCGTTATCCTTTGATTATTAGTAGTCAATGAATAGAAATAAGCGCCACCCGGAAGATATCCCGCATCCCAGTTCATCTCATACGAACCGGGGTTCAGTTCCTGTGCTACAAGTGTGGATACTTCCCTTCCAAGGAGGTCATATATCTTCAATGATGTAAAACCCTGAGTCTGGATGTCAAACCTTATTTTTGTAGAAGGATTGAATGGATTCGGATAGTTTTGGTATAATGTAACCTTAGACGGGATATTACTTGAAACCGGTTCGATGCTTGTCAGAAGCCAGCTATTAAAAAGCACCTGCAATGAGTCGATCGGGTCCTTACTTGCTGGAGTATTATTTACATTAAGGTTTAGCCAGAACGTACCGGTTGTATCCTGCAACCTCGCAACCCGGATGAATGCTGAAATAGAAGATTTGTTCCATTGCGCGCACCGAGTATCAGCGGCAGGTACCTTCGCTCCCTGGAGTGCTGCCATAAGTTTTAAAGAAATATTGCCGGGGGTGTTATTAAATCTGGCTTCCATTGAGTCGAGTATGTGCTGACCAAGAAGTATATTGCCCTGGATAGCAAATACAGGTCCTGTGCTATGCCCTCTCCATACGGTGCAGTTCGCCCCTGTATACGCAGCGGAAGAATTTGTCGAATTTAACTTAATAATTCCATATTGTCTGATCGTCGAATCTCCCTGCGAGTCATGAGCAACAAGGGAGTCAATTATCTGCTGTGGAGATAATCCCATCAACATAAGTTGACGGGCATATTGCTGGTTGGCGGAATTCCAATATGCCTGGGTGTGTATCCCCCAATACCGGGAAGTATGTCGCTTAATATTATTGAACCTGCGATACAGGATGCCCCTGCGCTTCCGATCTCACCGGTTACCGGGTCATAAGCTATAATGGAGAATGTGGCGTGGGAATTTGAGGTGGATAATATCAGAGATATAATTGACAGCAGTAAGATTTTTTTCATAATTCTTTTCGATTGATGAATTATAGTCAAAATTCAAAACACATAATAGAGATAATATAATATGGAATAAAATTAGTGACTGAATTAGTAATTACCAATTTTTAATTATTAATAACATCATCTGATAATTTTATAAACTCAATTGGGTTTTCTTGTGGATAATCTCCATTTTTAAAAAAAATAAATTTGAAGTAATCGTAAAAATCAGTAAACATTGTCTCATTAATTACTCCCTCAGACTGGTAATCTTTGCTTTCTTCTGAGATATAGTGGATATAATTATCTATAACGTTATCTAACGTTATAGTCCTATTGGAAAGCAAATCCTGAAACCTTATGAAAAAATCTATATTTATCATTGTTACATCAACAACCTTAGACTTAAAGGAATAATTAGTAGCCATAGATTTAAAGTCTTTTAATACTAAATAATTAATACCGTTACAGCTATAAGAAATATCTGTATATACAATGATAGGATATATTGTAATTCTATTAGATTCAATTTTATCAATATTAAATTTTCCATTATTAATCCTTTCCATTACGTTTAGCAACTGTAAACTTCCTTTTGGGTTAATAAAATTTTTTTTAATATCTTGAAATATTTTTCTATAATTCATTGAATGTTTGGTTGAGGCATTCATTATACAGTCTTTAAGCTCAAATAGAAAAATCTTATTTCCAGATCTTAAATAATAATCTGAGTAATCTTCTTCTTTTTTTTCTTTAATATCACCGCGTCTCTTTACCGATGCAAAATTTTCAAAACAATAATCTAATGTTTCATGTAAAAGCTTTTTGTGGGTAAAATGATCAGAGATATCTGTGTTAAATCCATTGTAGTAATCTCTACCTCCCGACTCTTTCACCACATCACCAAATTCAAATCGCACACTTTGGTAAAGTTTATCCGCAATAAAGTGTACATTGAGGACTATGAAATCGATAAATCGATTGTCGCGACTTGCTTTTTTATATACCGGATACTGTCTTAAAAGTTTAAAATCTAATTCTTGCTCTAATGAGAGAGATGTCTTAAGAACATCAACTTTATTATTCACAGAATAACTATTCCAAAACTCAATTTCTTTTGTGTGCATAGTTCTATCAAGCCTCAGGACATAATTTAATTGATCTATTCCTAAATTATGATTTATATCTTGATACAAATGCGCATACGTAAACCAAATATATTTTAGATACTCTTTCCAATTCTTAACTTTTAATTTAATGTAATATTTGGTAAGGTATTTATTGTATTCATTGTTTTGCTCTAAAAATTCAATAAATTTTTTAAACTTTAATGATTGGACAACAACATCTTTATCTTCTAAAAACTCAAGATCACTAATTAACATCGGAATATAGTTTTTCAAAAACTTTTCATCCCTAGATATATTTTCATCATTCTTTATTGTTTCTTTCCTTTTAGTGAAATACTCGTTAAAGAGTAAAAAGGATTTAAAAAGATTTATTTCTTTATCTATGGTAGGGACTTTAGAAAAGTAGCTGATTTCTTTTAACGCAACTTGAATTAAAAACATGCAATTTACATTAAAAAAAATCATTGGTTGGCTTCGGGTATCTTTTTGGATTTTATTTAACATATAGCTTAAATAACTGCTAATTTCTGGTGGGTAACTCAATATAAGATTATTAGTAAATTCAAACTCGGATTCTTGAAGAGTTTTAGTTTTAAAGTTTAGAGAAGAAATTATATGTGTAAAAACTTCTATTAATTCTTCTTTCCCAAAATCTTTCAGTAATCTTTGATAATCCACTTTATCAATATTATCGAAAAACTCCGAATATGTAACAACAAGTTGTACCATTTCAGGAATATAATTGTTACAATTTATTTTGTAAGTGATATTCCATTGCTTCTCTGAACGCTGTTCAGTAAATTACATCTTGTTCAATTAAACCACTATAATGGGGATTTCTGAGCGAAAAGAGCGGGAAAAGCTCGAAATGCAGAAGCAGATTCTCGATGCTGCCCGCGAATTGTTTATGAAGGAAGGATACGAAAATGTCTCCATCCGCAAGATAGCCCAAAAGATAGAATACAGCCCCGGCACCATATATCTGTATTATAAGAATAAAAGCGAGATCTTTTTTGTACTTTGCTTCCTGGCATTTGACAGCTTTTATGGCGAACAATTAAAAACGGATGTCATATCCGACCCCCTCCAAAAACTCAAAGAAAGCGGCAGAATCTACATCAACTTTGCCATCCAAAACCCGGAATACTTTGAACTGATGTTCCTGATGAAAGCTCCCCTGGACAAGTATTACGATAAAGTCACTGATGACCTTGGAGCAAAGTCATTTCATCACCTGGAAGATATCATTCAGGAATGCCTGGATGCAGGATATTTCAAGGGATTTGATAAAAAGACCGCCACAGTGTCTGCCTGGGCTTATGTCCACGGGCTTGCCACGTTATATGTCAAAGACAGGCTTCAGCCAATGAATGATAATGAACGTGATTCACTCATTGAAAATGCATTAAATCTTTACATCCAGACTATCCCCCGCTAAAATATATGTATTTATTGAGTTATTGATTGTATTTATAAACGAATTACGTTATTTTTTACAATTCTTACCCATAAAATTCAATAAATAACAATGAACCATAAATTGAGAAATACATTACAATCTCCGCAGGTAATTTTCACAATCATCGCGCTTTTGTTTACAACGGTTTTTTATTCCTGTAAGGACGGCGGATCTGAGAATGAGATCCTCATCGGCGAGTACGCTTCCCTCACAGGTGATAAAGCTACATTCGGTCAGTCATCACATAACGGCCTGGTGATGGCAGTCGAAGAGATTAATAAGAACGGTGGAGTTCTCGGAAAGCAGATCAAGCTCGTTAGCGAAGATGACCAGGGTAAGACTAACGAGGTTCAGACAGTCGTACAGAAGCTGATCAATAGAGACAAGGTAGTCGCGGTGGTCGGTGAAGTAGCATCATCACTTAGTCTTGCGGCAGCGCCTATCTGCCAGCAAAGCAATATCCCTATGGTTACCCCGGCATCTACAAATCCTGAAGTAACAAACGTAGGCGATTACATTTTCAGAGTATGTTTCATCGATCCTTTCCAGGCAACTGTAATGAGCAAGTTCGCTCTCAATTCAATGAAGGTGAAAAAAGTAGCTCTGCTGATAGACCAGAAGAATGCATACTCTACCGGGCTCGCGGAAAATTTCAGAAGGGTATTCACTGAAATGGGCGGTGAGATAGTTGCCGAGCAGAAATATTCAGCCGGCGATAAGGACTTTAAAGCCCAGCTGACATCACTGAAAGCAGCTAATCCTGAAGCCATATTCGTACCCGGGTATTACACTGAACTAAACCTTATCAGCATCCAGGCTAGAGAAATCGGTATTACAGTCCCTTTATTTGGAGGTGACGGATGGGAATCAGAAAAGCTTCTCGAAGGAAAAGCTAAGGACGCTCTCGAAGGTTCATTCTTCTCTACTCACGTTTCAATAGAAGATCCTAATCCAAAGATCCAGGACTTCATAAAAAAATATACCGAGAAATACGGTTCAGCACCTGACGCGATGTCGTTCCTCGGTTACGATGCAGGAATGATATTATTCGATGCTATAAAAAGAGCAGGGTCCACAGAAGGACAAAAGATCAAAGATGCTCTTGCATCCACTGTAAATTATGATGGGGTGACCGGTACTATTACCATAAATGACCAAAGAAACGCTATTAAACCTGCGGTTGTGATGGAGATCAAAGACGGTAAATTTACTTATAAAGAAACAATTGCTCCTTAATATATGAGTGAATTCATACAGCAGCTTATTAACGGTCTTTCACTCGGTAGCATCTATGCTCTGATTGCGCTGGGGTATACAATGGTATATGGTATCCTGAAGTTCATTAACTTTGCTCACGGTGAAGTCTTTATGCTGGGAGCTTTTTCGGGATATTACCTGGCTCAGGCATTCGGTGTGGAATCCAGCAATCTCCCCATGGCAATGGTGATACTGCTTCTGACAATGATTATTACTGCGGCAATCGGTGTCATAGTCGAAAAGCTGGCATACCGTCCATTGAGAAATTCCTCAAAGCTGACGGTACTGATAACGGCAATCGGGGTATCGCTCTTTTTACAATATACCGGACAATTGATTTTCGGAGCTGCTCCAAGGTCATTTCCGAACATTCTCGAAGGCTACACTTTTATTTTTGCCGGAGCGCAGATAGACTCAAACCAGATCGTGGTCATAGTCTCATCGATACTTCTGATGCTCGCGCTCAGATTCATCGTAATGAAAACAAGGATCGGCACTGCAATCAGGGCTGTTTCCAATAATATGACGGCTTCGTCCCTTATGGGAATTAACATCGACAGGGTGATTTCTTTTACGTTCGTTCTGGGTTCCTCGCTGGCAGGCGCGGCAGGAATACTATACAGCATCAATTACCCCAGCATAGACCCGCTTATGGGTTTACTGCCCGGCCTTAAGGCATTCATTGCGGCAGTACTGGGCGGGATTGGTAATTTCCCGGGAGCTGCACTGGGAGGACTGGTCATAGGAGTCATCGAGACTTTAACTGTCGGTTACCTGTCCCCTACATTCAGGGATGCTGTGGCTTTTGCGATATTGATCATAATTTTGATATTCAAGCCGACCGGTCTGCTCGGAACAAAGGAAATAGAAAAAGTTTAGTTCTTACATAGATTTTAATAATAGCAGTTCCGGCATTATCCGGGACTGCTTTTTTTGTCCTTAGAATTTTTATTAACCGAATGGATTTCATCACAAACAACGGGGGTCACTTCTTTACTAATGGAAAGCGTTTCCGGTTCGTAGGATGTAATATGTACGAGCTGGCGTTTATGGAAAGCAAGACCACCGCGCTTATGATGGAAGATGCACGTAATGAAGGATTTAAAGTTATTAGGTTCTGGGCATTCGCTCCATTGACACCCGGCAAGCTATCAGAAATCTGCGACAAAGCTAATGATCTTGATTTGAGGCTTATCCCCGTGCTTGCTGATAAATGGGGTTATATGCAGGATTATGTAGTAAACGACGAATGGTTCAGAGAAGGTTATAAAAATGGATATCTGAATTATGCCGTTGGAATGGTCTCGGCATTAAAAGACCGTCCTGAGATACTTCTTTGGGAGCTCATTAATGAGCCTGAATCGGATTCGTTTGATGTATTTTATGATTTCGCCAAAAAAACATCAGCGAAGCTCAAAGACGCCGCTCCGGATCATCTTTTATCTATAGGAACGATAGGCGGGCTGGGGAGCAAATACGGCGGGGAATTCTCACGTTTCAGGACAAAGAACTTTCGCCGGCTTTACGAGATAAAGGAGCTCGATGCTGTTTCCGTTCACGATTACAGCTATGATTCTACCGTTCTCGAAAGACTGGATACCCTGAACAGGTTTAAGGGAAAGTATTATATGTCTAAGTTTTACCAGAGGAGTAATTATTATGTAACTTATCTTCCCCTGGTACTGAAAAGATTATGGCAGAAAAAATTCAATAACATCTTCACAGTTCCTTTTACATTGAAGTGGCTCTGGCGAAGATATATCGACAAGAACATCGAAATTGCAAAGCAGCTGAAAAAACCTTTTTATCTCGGAGAAATCGGATACAAGAATGATTTGAAGCTTGACAGGAAAAAGATAATCGATAATGAGATACAGCGGTATTTTAAAAAAGATATTGATGGATATCTGCTCTGGTCATTTGAGGCGCAGGGCTGGTCAAAAGACGGACATAACTACGGATTCACGCAAAGAGATGGATTTAAAGAAATAATTCAAAAATACAATAAACAACTGGAGTCAGAATGAAGATAATGTATGTATTCCCCCACCCGGATGATGAGTCATTCGGACCCGCGCTGGGAATGTCAGCGCAGATGCGTGCCGGACACGAAGTTTACCTGCTCACCACCACAAAAGGCGGAGCAACAAAACAGCGCCATAAGCTGGGTTTATCTATTGAGGAAATGGGCGAAGTAAGATACAAGGAAATGCTCGATGTCGAAAAGGTATTGGGGCTTGCCGGAATGACCGTTCTTGATATGCCGGACAGCGGTATGAAGGAAATGGATCCCAGAGAAATAGAGAAAATGGTGAAAGCAGAGATCGAGAAAGTTCAGCCGGATATTTTAGTGACCTACCCTGTACACGGGATAAGCGGGTTTCACGATCACCTGGTAATACACGCGGTAATGAAAAGGCTTTACCTGCAGATGAAGGATGAAGGGGCTGATTATATTAAAAGACTCGCGTTCTTTACCCTGAACGAAGAAGGGGCAAAAAAAGCAAACGAGAAGAATATTTTTAATATAAGCTCATCACCTGACGAATTAATCGACTGCGCGATGCCCATCACCGATGAAGACAAGCAGAAAATGAGAGATGCACTGATGTGCTATAAAACCTACCAGGAAACCATAGCCAATACCGGGATTATGGATTTGCAGGGTGATAAAGCTTACTATGAATTTTACAGGGAGGATTTTAATCCGCCTCTTGATGATATAACGAAAGAATTAAATTAATTTACGGAAATGAAAATAATCGATAATAAAGGAA
Organism: Bacteroidota bacterium; assembly: GCA_023429265.1. GTDB lineage: Bacteria > Bacteroidota > Ignavibacteria > Tepidaquicellales > Tepidaquicellaceae > JAEYVS01. The sequence goes on from JAEYVS010000174.1 coordinate 8,900, forward strand.
TTACCGACCCAACGATTAACCTCGCGCTTGAAGAGTATTGCGTTAGAAACCTTGACTTTGAAAACAAGAACTATCTGCTTTTCTATATAAATGAACCTTCGATAATAATCGGCAAGCACCAGAATACTATCGAAGAAATTAACTCCGAATACGTTAAAGCGAAGAATATACACGTAGTAAGAAGGGTTTCCGGCGGCGGCACGGTATACCACGATCACGGTAATCTGAATTTCAGCTTTATGACAAAATATGACGTTTCGAGTTTGCACAATTTTAAAAAATTCACTCAGCCGGTCATAGATACGCTTAAGGAAATGGGCATAAATGCTGAGCTCAGCGGCAGGAATGATATTGTAGTGGACGGCAGGAAAATATCCGGCAATGCTCAGTTCTCAAACACTAAATCAATGCTCAGCCACGGGACATTGCTTTTCAAATCTGCAATAGAGGACGTAGTAGAAGCACTGAATGTAAAGCTTGATAAGATTGAGAGTAAGGGAATAAAGTCTGTCAGAAGCAGGGTAGCAAACATAACAGAGTTTCTGGCTGAAGTCATCACGATTGAAGAGTTTAAAGAAAGGCTCATAAAAAAGATTTTTGAGAATGAGCCCTCTTCTGTTCACGAGCTGAATGAAGATGAGTGGGCAAAGGTGTACAAACTCTCGGAAGAAAAGTACAGGAACTGGGACTGGAATTACGGCAGGTCACCGGAATTTAATCTCCAGAAAATAAACCGCTTCGAGTTCGGGCAAATAGACATCAGACTCCAGGTTAAAGACGGCATAATCGCTGATATCAAAATTTATGGTGATTTTCTCGCTCACGGTGAACTCAAGGAAGTTGAGGACTTATTAGTGGGAGCTAAATATGAGGAAGCTGAATTAACGAGGATTCTCGATGGCATAGATATGCAGCATTACTTTGGTCCGGTTACTTCCGCTGATTTCGTTAAGTTTATGTTGTATTAAGTTCAATTTGGTATAAAAATTGACTTATATATTATATGTGAATTGAAAGTCTTGAGGTGTTTAGAGTTTGTTTAAAACTCACCTGCACGTAAATCGCTTTAATTCACAGATTTAGAACGAAAAAATTTTATTAATTCATACCCAAGCATAATTTAAACAGATCCTGGTATGCATTACTGCGCATGTGGGTAGTATCCATACTATACTTTTAATACAATTATTATGAAAATGAATACGGGAAAGTATTACCTGATTTTTACTCTCAATCTTCTTCTTTTTATTGTCCTGTTAGTATCCGGATGCTCAGATTCAAAAGACCCCGCCGTTACTGTCGAGGTCGACGAAGGAAAGCTCGGTCAGCAGACAATGCTTGGTGAAAACCAGCAGCCTTATTATGACAGTACTGATGTCTACGGAAAAGGATATTATGATTACCAGGATACGCTTGACACATTCCACGATGGATACAATATTCCAAGAGACAGCATTTACAAGGTGTATAATGTTCACGCCTGGCAGAGAGATAACTACCTGCAGAATGATACACTCAGCCCAATAGCTTCGCTGGACAGGGGAAACCACCTTCAAAATATTAAGCTGTATGAGCAGGCTATCGAAGATTACAACAGGTACATAGCAGTAGTAAAAACCAATAATTCCGCGTACCACAATAGAGGCAATGCTCACGAGAGACTGAAGCATTACCAGCTTGCTCTCAGAGATTATGATACCGCGATAATGATAAGACCTGATGATACCATAGCTTATTTTAATAAAGGAGTGGTATATGACTATCTTCAGCAGTATGATTCATCACTTGCAATGTACACAAAGGTTATGGAGATCGACCCAAGGCTTGCTAAGACTTATTACAATAGAGGTGTGGTATATAAGATGATTGGCAAATACCGTGAAGCAATGAAGGACTGGGAAATGGCAATGAAGCTCAACCCAAGATACATACCCGAATTAACCAAAGAAATTGACCGCATAAAGGTCTTCTACAAGTAAACATTAGACATAACTCTCTTCTATATATAGTAACTAAGGGTATCCTGGCAGATACCCTTTTTTATTGCGTGGAATATCTCATTTCAAACCCTCGTTCCCAAATTCCGATTTGGGAACGCAAAGCTCCTTTTTCATTCCCTGTAAACTTATTTAATATTTTCCGCCTGACCACTGTCCACCTTGATACTACTATCTGAGTAGCCTTTGAATGAACCTCATAAGGAAATATCAGACTGTGGCATCTTCTCCTAAGATGATAATCCTCTTGTCTGCTATGGTACTTAATATGAATATTAGTGTGGGAGTAATGGGGGTATAAAAAAAAGGTATTCAAATGAATACCTTTTAAACTTTAATATGTATTTTACCTTAGCGCTGCTCTCTTATCTCTGTTCTATCGACCAGTCGCCTTCAGTATTTACTTCTATTAGATAGGGACCGGTATAAGGGACATCTATGGATTGAACAAACTCAAATGGTCCCTGCTGGTCTGTAATGATTCTATGCTCAGTTCTGTCGTTGGTTTTGATCGTCATCTCGAAATTCTTATCTCCTTTATAAACAACAGCAAATTTAGCTCTGTGTTCTTTTTGTAGGTCGATGATCAGTTCACGAGATCCTTCATACGTATATATCATCCTGTACTGCTTTATCTCTTCAAGGGGCGGATAAGTTACCGATTCTTTTGTTCCTACATTGGAAACTATGGTATTCTCGTTAGCGTTTATGTAAGTCGAATTGTACCACGGCGCAAGGACTATCAGCCACACTGCTATGATGGCAACCTCTATGACTATTGATAAAATTACTTTAACTGTATTGCTCATTTTTTTGGAATTAGAATTGGCTGAATCTTGCATTAATATAGAAATTTTAAAATTAAATTAAAACCCTACGGAAATGAGTATTACCGCCCGGGTATAATATAAATTACAATTTTCGTGCCAATAAGCACCCAAATTTGGAGATTTAAATGAAAGTTTATACAGCATTTGAATAGTGGCAAAGATGGTACATCCGGCGGATGCATTTAATATAATAGCCTTGTAACTATATATTAACTTAAGATATTATGTTTAATAGTATGGAAAAAGACCGTTAAAAATTGTAAATTGATGACTTGTTGGATGCCCGGGTGGCGGAATTGGTAGACGCGCAGGACTTAAAATCCTGTTGCCTGCAAGGGCAGTACCGGTTCGACCCCGGTCCCGGGTACTTCATTCAAAAAAGCCTGATTCTTTTAGAGTCAGGCTTTTTTATTTGGGCAGTATCGGTTCGACTTCCCGACAAATCGAAGGAATCCCAGCGCATAAATTTAACAAACCTGGCCCCGTGGAAACGGGGGTTGATAAAACTTTTTATTTCACCAGCACCATACGTTTTGTTTCAACAAAACTGCCTGCTTCGATCTTATAGAAATAAACGCCGCTGGATAAATTAAATCCATTAAATGATACCGAATGATTTCCGGCTGTCTTCAGTTCATTTACAA
>JAEYVS010000230.1 GCA_023429265.1 Bacteroidota bacterium
TTATGAAGCATAATCACGACACACATACAAAGACTGGTAAAAGCGAGAAAGTTCAGCTGGACATAGCAGGAATGGACTGCGGAAGCTGCGCGTCGAGTATAGAGACATATCTATCCAAAACCAAAGGTGTCGATAAAATCAGCGTAAATTACACTTCAGAAAACGCTGCTATAGAATACGACCCCGGGACCATAAAATTGCCAGAAATTAAGGATATAATCAACAAGCTGGGCTATAAGGTCATCGAGAATAAACACAGTGAACATCATCATCACGAGATGGAGACTTCCCTTTCAGCGCAAAGGAAGAAGATCTGGGTGGCTGTACTATTTTCCCTGACGGTGATGGTGATAAGTATGCAGGGTCATTTTGATTTTCTGAACTTCATCGATATTCCGCAAAATACATCATTGATCATTCTTACCGCGCTGACGACCGTTGTGGTATTCTGGTGCGGATGGAAATTCATTAATGGCGCATATTTTGCTTTAAAGTCCGGGACGACGGATATGAACGTGCTGATAGTTCTGGGCGTACTGTCCTCATATATATACAGTCTTGTCATTACGGCGAATCATCTATTCGAGCTGAATATAGAGGCTCTGGCTAATTCCCACGAAGTGTATTTTGAGACGGCGGCAATGATAGTGATGTTCATCCTGATCGGTAACTATCTCGAGGCGGCTCTGAAAAGCAAGACACAGACATCGATAGAAAAGCTAAAGGGTTTGCAGGCTAAGACAGTGCTTGTGGTCCGTGACGGTAAGGAATTAGAGGTTGCATTCGAGGATGTTCACATCAATGATACTGTCATCGTCAAATCCGGTGATAGGATACCCGTAGACGGAAAGATCACTGAGGGCAATGGTATGATCGATGAAAGCGCGATGACGGGTGAGAGCCTTCCGATCGAGAAGGGATTGACTGATACTGTGATGAGCGGTTCGATACTAAAGAGCGGCTATCTGAAGATCACGGCACAAAAGGTGGGCAATGATACGATGCTTTCGAAGATCATCGACATGGTTAATGAAGCATCGAACTCTAAGCCGCAGATACAAAGACTGGCGGATAAAATATCGTCCATATTCGTTCCGATAGTACTGGTAGTAGCCGCGCTGACATTCGTAATATGGTATTTTGCCGTAGGGGTTCCTTTTGGGAATGCTCTGGTTTATATGGTTGCGGTGCTGATTATAGCGTGTCCGTGCGCGCTGGGACTTGCCTCACCAATGGCTGTAGTGATAGGCGTGGGAAGAGCCGCGGAGAACGGAATATTATTCAATGACGTGGAAGCTATCGAGAAGCTTAAGAAGGTCGATACATTGTGCTTCGATAAGACAGGTACATTGACAAGCGGAGAAATGAAGGTCAAGGGCATTAAAGCTTTAAATGGAATACCGAAGGAAGAATTGATGCAGTATATTTACTCTGTCGAGAAGATGTCCAACCATCCGATAGCGAATTCAATAAATTCTTATTCAGGAAAGTTTGATATACAGCCGATGGAAACGACAGGGTTTGAGAATATAGACGGGAAAGGTGTGCGGGCTAATGTCTCCGGTAAAAATATATTGATCGGGAATAACGCTCTGCTTGAAGAGAATAACATACCAACATTTATGAACAGCGAAAGAGGCAGTTTATATGTTGCTATGGACGGTGAGCTGGCGGGTGTCATTGTGTTTGAAGATACAATAAAGCCTGAAGCAAGGAAAGCCGTAGATGAACTGCAGATGGCAGGATATGAGCTTGTGATGATGTCCGGTGACAACGAGAAAAATGTAAGGCAGATAGCAGATGAGGTGCATATAGAAAATTATTATTATGGCGTTTTACCGGGTGAAAAGCAGAATATCATAGCATTGCTACAGTCACAGGGCAGGAATGTCGCTATGATCGGCGACGGAATAAACGATGCTCCATCACTCGCTAAAGCAGACGTAGGCATTGCCATTGGTACAGGAACGGACATTGCGATAGATTCGGCGGACGTGATACTGGTAAAGGGAAACCTGGAGAGTATCTACAAAGCTATACAATTATCTCAAAAGACAGTTAGAATTATCAAGCAGAACATTTTCTGGGCATTCTTTTATAATATTGTGGCTATACCTGCGGCGGCGGGAGTTCTCGCTCCTTTTGGAATCATCGTAAGCCCTGTGATGGCTGCGATGCTGATGGCATTCAGCGATGTAGTCACTGTAGTGGGTAATTCAATGAGATTAAAATATACTAAACTTAAATAAAATAGTATGAGAACATTAATAATTACGGTACTTATCGGAGCATTCGGAGTACTGGGATGCAGTGAAACAAAAGACAGCACTGAAAACAAGGTGACGGATGAAACTCCCAAAACTGAACAGCCGGGATATACTACTACCGATGAGTCCTCAGCAAAGGAAAAAGCAGGCGAAGAGCCTAAAGCCGATATCAAAGAAAAAGACGCAGACATTAAACTGAAGGTAAAAGACTCAAAACTGGAGTCTGCTTCATTCACAGCAGAATCGATGCACTGCACAGGCTGTGAATCATCCATAGAGAATAACGTTAAAAAACTGGATGGTGTGCAGGATGTAAAGGCAACCTTCGATACAAAACAGATCGAGGTTACATTTTCCGGAGATAAAGTAACAAAAAAAGAAATTGCCGATGCAATCACAGCGAGCGGATTTGAGTGTAAGATAAATGAGTAATCAATGGCAGTAGAAAAGGTAGATTTCGATCAGTACGCTTCGGATTATGACAGGATAATGAAAGAGGACCTTGAATTCTTCGGGGAGGAGAATTCCTATTTTGCTGAATACAAGATCAAGATTATTAAAGATACTTTTTCAGGAATTCCTCATAAGATACTTGATTATGGCTGCGGTATTGGGAGGAATATACCCTTCTACCATAAGTATTTTCCTGAAGCCGAGATATACGGCTGTGATATTTCAGAAAAAAGTCTTGAAATAGCTCAAAAAGATAATCCTCAATCAAAATTTTTTCTCATATCGGAGGAAAACATTCAGAATCAGTTCGAGGAGTTCGATATAGTATCAATATCCTGTGTATTCCATCACATCGAGCCCTCTTTGAGGAACGGAACCATTGAATTTATCCATCAGCTTCTCAGACCGAAAGGATCTGTGTACATATTCGAACATAACCCCATAAACCCGGTAACACGCAAAATAGTACGGGATTGTGTATGGGATGAGGATGCCATTCTTCTCCCTGCCAAGGAATCCGAGACTTTGATAAATCATACGGGAATGAAGATAGAAAAGAAACGATATACAGTTTTCTTTCCCGCGTTCCTGAAATTTCTGAGGCCAATGGAAAAGTTATTGGGATTTATACCTCTTGGCGGACAGTATTATATAAAAGGTAATAAGACTTAAGATTTCTGTTTTGCAAGTTCTCTTTTGTATTCCTTACGATAATCGAATACTTCTTTAATGGTTCTGAATATTACAGATGGCCTGGCACCGGTTGAAATGCCATCAAGACGGGGTAAGTGTACTACACCCATCTCGGTAGTCCTGTATTTCAATAACTTAGCTTTGAGCATTATCTCCGCATCGATAAACGCATCGATAGAGTCTATCTTTATCTTTTTGAAAAGATCAGCTTTAAAAAGCTTAAACGCGCAATCGATATCCCAGTAATGAATATCAAATAAAAGTCTGAGAAGATAGTTGTAGCAAAGCGACGTGAACTTTCTGTACAGAGAATATTGTTTTTGCTTACGGTAGCCTACTACGATATCAGTGAAAGGTATTAGAGCCATAAACTTTCTAAGATCATCCAAATCGAACTGATTATCTCCATCTGAATAAAACACGTATTCCATCTTAGCATTCAAAAAACCATCACGTAATGTAGCTCCATAGCCCATATTCTTTTCGTGGTGGATCACACGAACCTTCTCATGCTTCTCTGCCAGGGCATCGGCTACTTCACCTGTCCGGTCCGGGCTGCCGTCTTCGATTATAATAACCTCATAATCTTTGAGATTCATTGATTCAATTACTTCCACAGCTTTATCCACCACTTTGCCAATATTTCCTTCGTCATAGTATGCGGGGAAAAAAGCTGTAAGAGTAGTATTAGAATAATCGAAAACCTGCATTAATATTAATTTTTGTAATTATTATAAATGTATTCGTATGTATTTCTGATCCCGTCCTCTATATTTGTATCAGGTGCCCAGTCAAAAGTTTCACGAGCGAGAGTATTATCCAAAATATTTACAGGAACATCGATTCCGCGTCCTTCGGTGTAATTAACCACAGGATCCAAACCACTGACTTTTTTAATTATATCCACAATATCATTTAGCGAATATCCGGTAGATGAACTTATATTAAATATTTTATTGTCCGCTCTGACAGCGATCGATTTAGCTATCACATCCACAGCATCTTTTATGTAAATATAGTCTCGCGTCACACTTCCATCACCCCATATTTCGATCGGAATATTATTAAGAGCCTTATATAAAAAAACAGGGATTGCGCCCTGCGCTGCATGAGGGTTTTGACGCTCGCCATACGGATTTGACAGCCTGAATACATAATAATTCAACCCGTAGAGCTTATAATACATATAAAGGTACTTCTCGATCGTACGCTTTATTATACCATAGGAAACAATAGGATTGATCGGATGATCTTCACGGATCGGTACTTCCTCCGGGATACCATACACAGTACCGCCGGACGAAATGAATGCCAGACGCTTCACACCATTATTTTTACACTCATTAAATAATCTTAAAGATGAGACCAGATTGGTTTCAGCGTCGTAGATAGGATTTTCGTTTGAACCTGATGGAAGAGTTGAACTCACCAGGTGAAACACATAATCAATATCCCTCAATGATCTTTCAATATCGATCTCATTATTAAAGTCGCCTTCAATAATCTTAATATCATCTATAACATTTGATAGATTTTTATGGGAAAAATTCAGTTTATCAAAAACCGTAACACTGTATCCTCTACTGAGTAGATTTTCCGTAAGATGCGAACCAATGAACCCACCGCCGCCATAAATAATACAATTTCTTCCTTTAATAACCATAATTATTTCTTTTCAAAGATATAAGCTCCTGCGCCGCGAGGATCCCACAAAATCTGATTCACCAGTTTATAGCTGGCTGAATCATTTGCCAGCACCTCAATATTCACATCATTACCCCACTCCGGGCGGTATCCATAATGCGTTTCCCAGACGATAATAGAACCAGGAGGAGCTTCTAATAGAGTGGCTTGCTGTATCGGTTTGTAGCTTGTGATATTATCTTTATATTGCTCTGAGTAAAATTGAAAAAATGCATGATTTGAAAGAACCTGCTTACCATCGATATTATAATTATTATCGACGAATTCAGCAGCTTCCTTAATCTTAATATTCTCTGCAGATAATTTTTTAGGTTCAAAGTTAAGGAAAAGATATACTATGGCAAGAATTATAACTAAAACTGACATATTGTTGAGATACTTTGTTTTAGAATCCGACCATAATAAAATGGCTGTAACCATTAGTACCAGTATAAAGAGAAATTTCGAATATTCTTTTTCTTCGTTAAGAGTAAATCCATCTGTAGTATAAGAAAGAAATGCAATCGTTAATAATGCCAGTCCTCCTGTAAGAGCGAGGAAGGTAATCCTAAAGTTTTTATTTGAAAGATTATGCAATCCAATAACTGCAAAAACCGCGCATACAGGCGAAATATGGAGCAGGTAACGCCAGTTTCCGGGATTTGGTCCGTCATTGAACATAGTCATAAGCTGAACGCCAAAGACCGAGATAAACATTACATACAGGAGCAGGTATTGTGAAAAGTATTCTTTATTATCATTTATCTTATTCAAAAATCCGAAGAAACCCGACAAAAATAACACCAGGGAAACAGGACCTACTATGAATATGTAAACTTTAAAGTAATGCAGGAATCCCTGGGACTTGTAGTTAAGCCCGGCGACCTTTTGCATCTCCGTCAGCACATACATAAAATCACCGGTATGAATCAAGCCAAGCAAATTATAAATTGCCGGGAATACAAAGAGCAGTAACGCCGGGACAAATTCTTTTTTCCGGATGAAAATTATTGCCAGGATAACCAGAACGATACCTATCTCCTGGCGCACTGTGAATATGTATCCACAAACAAGCGCGCTCCATATATACTGTTTATTTTCATAAAGCATCAGAAAAATAACCACAAGCAGCGCGGTAAAGATCTCGGAATAGGAACGGAATGACAAATCGAAAAATAATGGCTGAAACGCAAGAAGAAGCGCTCCAACAAAAGCATAATTTAGTTTGTAAGCTTTAATAAGCTTATACGTAAAGAAAACAGTAAGAGAGGCAATGAACGAATTCACTGTAAGCACCACATCAT
>JAEYVS010000235.1 GCA_023429265.1 Bacteroidota bacterium
GTGATGTGCTCGTTATCTGTATGAGCATTGAAGATACTGCCCGGTCCGTAGAGGAGCGGCTTGCCGAGGTTTGTGAGTTCGGGGGCATCGGAGCCGTAGGATACGACCCCTGTCTCGAATCCTTCGATTGTGTGAAATTCAATCGGAGGGTCACCGTACGCGAATTCAATTTTGGTATTTTCGTCGATTATAGAGAGAACTTTCTCGATAAGAATCTCGTGTGTAAGAAACGTTGTGCGGAAGAAAATTTTCATCGAGACGTGATCGGAAACAATATTGCGGGCATTGTCCGCGGAAAGATTACCGATGTTATATGTTGTTTCGCCCAGCACAGGGTCTACCGGGAATTCAAGAGCATTCAGAGCATTCACAAAATCAACCATTCTCTGGATCGCATTATCACCGTGCTCCGGATATCCTGAGTGGAATGCTTTACCAAAGAATTCTACCTCGGCAAGCATATTCCCTTTCTGCGCTTTGATGAGCTTGTTCTCGGTAGGCTCACCCACGATAACGTATTCACAGCCTGTAATTAGTTCATTAGCTCTTCTCGCACCGTATGAGCCGACCTCTTCGCCTGCGAGCATCAGCAGCCCGAAGTTGGTTTCACCTTTTTCGTGGAGCTTTTTACAGACCTCAGCGAGGACGGCTATCTGTCCTTTGGCGTCACAGGAGCCGCGCCCGTAAATAGTATCGCCTTCAATTCGCGGAGGAATGTATGGCGGTACTGTATCAAAATGCGAGCAGAAGATGATCCGCGGATTTCCCCATTTATAGAAGAGATTCCGGGTACCATTGGAGATTTCCTGGATTTCGAGTTCAGCACCGGGCGGCGCAAAGTTGTCTTTAATGTGATCTGCCACGGAATTTTCCATCCCAGAGGTTGATTCCACACCCATTATTTGAATCAGAAAATCAATCATTTAGCGTGTTTTGGAGTGAAAATAGTTATTTTTATTGAAAGCGTCAGTACAAATTGGAAATCTTATGTACTTGAAAATATGTTTTAATAGCGTTAATTTTATTGTTTATCAAAATGAACTGCATATTTTAAGAAACAATGAGAAACATACATCCGAAATACTACAAATGTGAGGTTAAGTGCAACTGTGGTGAAACGTTCATAACCAGGTCTACCGTACAGGAGATCAAGGTGGAAATTTGCTCGGCATGCCATCCGTTTTTTACGGGTACCCAAAAGATTGTTGATACCGCCGGAAGGGTCGAGAAATTCAAGAAGAAGTATGGCAACGTTCAATCAAAAAAGACAACCCCAACAACGTAGTAAAGAAAAAATATTTGAATTTGAAAGCCATCTTCTCAGACAGGATGGCTTTTTTATTTTGTGAATATTTGTTTTATTTCATAACTCCTTTGAAAATTAATCAAGGAACTTCATATGAAGCCGGTGATCAGAGCAGTTATTTTTGAAGACGCGGGATACAAGGATCTATATCCTTTGACATATCTCAGGCCAAGCTATGCCATAAAATGCGGAGCGTTCTCAATACTTGAGATGCTTCAGAGGGAGCTTGGAGACGGATATGAAACGTCTCTTCATTGCAGGAATTATTTGTCGGATTACCTGAGAGAAACTCACGAAGGAGTACTGGTGAACCACATCCCTGCCGAAGATACGCTGTTCATTAACGGAAGATTTTTGCTGAGCAGGAAGTTCATCTCAGCTTTCACGGTTCCGGAAAATCTGGATAAAGCATTGCTTCACGATGGAGTAGTGGTAGCGGCATACATATCTTCCGGAAAGATCGCACCTTTAAATGAGAAAGGCGGACTCAGGATAGGGGATAATGCTTTTTCCACTGCTGATTTTGAAGGTTCAGGAGCCGCAATGGAGAACATCCAGGCGGATGCATTTGCGAATGACGTAATAGAGTACAGGTATCCGTGGGACGCATTCAGCTATTTTAAGTACCTCCTGGAGAGGGATATAATGTGGAAGGTGCAACAGAGCGCGAGCCTGCTGCATAATTTTGAAGGAGTGAAGATATTATCTAACGAAAACCTTGTAAACATTAATTACGGAAGAGCGGTAAATATTTACCCGAATGTGATCATTGACACAAAGGAAGGCGGTGTAGTAATAGATGATGAGGCTACAATCGAGCCTTTTGTGTTTTTAAAAGGACCTGTTTACATTGGGAAACACGCTGTGGTAAAATCAGGTTCAAAAATTTACGGTCCGTGTCTGATAGGAGACCATTCAAAGGTTGCCGGAGAAATTTCATCGAGCATATTTCATTCATATGTAAATAAGCAGCACGACGGTTTTGTGGGGAATTCATACATCTGCCCAATGGTGAATCTCGGAGCGGATACGGTGACCAGCAATCTGAAGAATAACTATTCGTCCATAAAGATGGATGTAAACGGAGAGAAAGTAGATACGGGAACAATGTTCCTGGGAAGCATAATCGGCGACCATTCCAAGTGCGGGATCAATACAATGCTGAATACCGGGAGTATCATAGGGATTTTCGCGAACATATTCGGGGGAGGTTTCCCGTCAAAGCAGATTGGATCATTCTCGTGGAATGCGGTAGGAAAAGAGCCTGAAAAGTATGAAATAACCCGGGCATTAGAAACCGCGGAAAGGGTGATGAGCAGGCGGAGCATAGAGATTACCCCGGCATATGAAGCTCTGGTTAGAAAATTGTATGAAGAAACAGCAGTTTAGGCTTATGCAGACAGGTATTTGAATGCGAATTGAATTGAAAAAGGCACTATAAATCATTAATTTTAATGCTCTTTGCATTATTTTTATTTTGCATAATTTAAGTTTGAATATCGGGGCGGTTAGCTCAGTTGGTTAGAGCGCTACGTTGACATCGTAGAGGCCATTGGTTCGAATCCATTACCGCCCACAAAAATTTTACTAATAAAACACCGGCGCCATGAAAAACAATTTACTATTAAAGAAGGCTAGCTTGTTATTAGTTTTGGTAGTGGTATTATTTTCCGCAAACAAGGGATTTTCCCAGTCAGATAATTTTATCACTCAATATGATCCCTACATCATATCTCTGAAAAAGTTTACATTCTATTATCCGATAGATGACGATCCATTGAATTCATCTTCAAACATGATCATCGTTATACAGGGTAACATCGGAACACAGAAGAACGCGTTTATTAAGTTCCTGACAGCAGACCAGCTGTCATTCGAGTCATCGAGGGAATATGAAGACGGATACATTCAGGAAGTAGGCGTGCTCGATAAAAGAGGGGCTCTCATTCCTCCATTAAAGGACATAAGCGGTAAGAATTTCCTGGAGCTTACGATCACAGGTTATGCAGACCTTAACCAGGGTGATTTTGACAAAATAAAATCTCTCGCAGGAGCCGGGATACTGCCCGTAGCTACTGCATACAGAAATCCATTTGTGGGAATCTTTAAGAACTATCCTCAGGGTACTGAAGTAATGACACCTACTGATGAAAGATGGGCTGAAGCCGAAGCATTTCTGGCAGGAATGGGCACCAGGAAGAAAACCAACCTTGGTTCGGTTGTATTCAGCGTACCGATGGTAACTGACGTGAGGAATATCTCCGGTGGTGACAACCTTGTTCCCGGGGACAGAACGATCTCCGAAGAAAAAGGAAGAACCATTGCAATCGTGAATTTCCGTGAGCTAAAGGATGAAGTAATGGTATACGATGAAGATTATTTTAAGAAACTGTATGAAATATTCCTGAAGCATGCAGGAACACCTTCTAATTCAGGAGCTCTAACAGGCGATATGATCGAAATGACCGAATTAAGGGACGAAGGTTTCAAAGATAAAGACGACGTATACATCAGTCCTGAAGCAAAGAAGCAGCTGGGATATGTGCTTGAAATCTTAATGGCTTCCGTTCCGATTAAAAATGACACAGTAGAGACAACAGATGCTACTCTTCCCATAGAATTGCAGGTAGCAATAGATTATTTTAAGACAAATCTATCCCAGGACAGGACAAGATTTAACAAGTACCTGTACGAAAAATATATGGCGGACGAAACCAATAAGGCTAAGCTGAAAAGAGAAATCGACAGAGTAAGAGCGTATTACAATTACATGAATTAATTTTTTAGAATACTTGGCAGATAAAATAAAAATAACATTTCCCGACGG
>JAEYVS010000041.1 GCA_023429265.1 Bacteroidota bacterium
TCCCGGGAAGAGAAGGCTTTTAATAAGAACATCGGTGTATTGACTTTCACCGCGCCGACTGAACCCGGAACATATGAATTAGCTATGTACACAAAAGATCTCGATGGTAACAGTACTGATGGAATGGATGAAATATCCAGTATAACCATTAAAGTAATCGATCCTGATGTAGAAACAAGGTCTCTGGACGCTGATATGGAAATCTCAAAAGAATCATATTCACCAGGAGAAACCATAACTGTAAATTATACAGCTCCGTCTGCCTGGGATAATACCGCGTGGATAGGCATAGTGCCTTCGATAGTGGATCACGGAAATGAAAGAGAAAATTTTAAGAATAAGCTGGAACATAAAAATCTTTCCGGACCAAAAGGAACTTTGACATTTACTGCACCACAAACTCCGGGAGTATATGACCTTAGAATGCACAACTCAGATAAAGATGGAATGGAAGTAGAAGATATTCGTATCATAGTTAAATAAGCTAACCGACTCTTTAAATGCGGTTTAAATTCGAACTCCTCTCTACAAAGAGGGGTTTTTTATTATTCCCTTCAAATAATATATTTTGATTGAAATAACGGATAAAAAAGGGTAACTTTTTCATATTTCCTTTTAGCCGAACTAAATCAATCTTATGCCAAACTCTACTTCATCTTTGTATGAACAGCGGCATTCCCGAAGACAGTTCATTAAGTATTGCGGAATCAGCGCTGCGGCAGTTGCTGTTTACACTACATTGCCATCGATATTCACAGGTTGTTCTACAGATTCATTCTCACAGGAAAAATTCATTCAGCTTTCCGCGTTCCTGACAGGTTTCGATGAGAATTCAGGTGTACTGGATCCGAAATATGCGCAATTATATCAGGAGAGTCTTGAGAAATTTCCGCCTTCGTCAGTCACCCTGCAGCAGCTTTACGATAAGCTTGGTGTAGGTACTGCAGGTCCGGTAAACGTGGAACTATCTGAGGACGAAGAAAAACTCGCTCAAGGGATAATACTCTGCTGGTATACCGGTAACTATCAAACTTCCGATGGAGTGAAATCGGCTACATACGAAGACATGCTCGCCTGGAATGCGACAGGATATGTAACTCCTAACGCGCAGTGCCGGGGTACAATGGGTTTCTGGGCGGACGCGCCTAAGGGAGGATTGTCCTGATGGCTGATTATAATGCGGACGTAGTAATAGTAGGTGGAGGCATAGCAGGGTGCATTATGGGATGGAAACTCGCTGAATCCGGAGCAAGCGTAATTATCCTCGAGGCGGGCGATAAGATCGACAGGAATAAATCCATATTAGCATATATGAATGCTCCCGATAGAAGCAACGATACCCCTTATCCGCAGGTACCTAATGCTCCCTATCCGTCTATGGATAATCCAAATGATTATTACATACAAAAAGGACCGGATAATTTCCAGAGCAATTACATAAAAGCGCTGGGTGGTACTACCTGGCACTGGCTTGGTACATCCCTGCGTTTCGTACCGAATGATTTCAGAATGAAATCCGAATACGGTGTAATGGTGGACTGGCCGATCACGTATAATGACCTCGAGCAGTGGTATGACATTGCCGAGAGCACACTGCCTGTAGCTGGAAATTCAGAGTATGACCTTGGCGCGCCAAGAAGCAAACCTTATATGATGGGTGAGATACCGATGACCTATTCCGATAAGATAATTCAGAAGGCATTCGAAAATCTGACACTGCCGGATGATGCCACCAGGAAGCTCGAAGTAAGAGGAACTCCACAGGGAAGGAACTCCAAAGAGTATGACGGAAGGCCTGCCTGCTGCGGCAGCAATAACTGCATTCCTATGTGCCCGGTCGGAGCAAAGTATGATGCATCTGTTCACGCTGCTAAAGCGGAGACTGCAGGGGCGCAGATACTTACAAATACGACAGCTACATTCATACAGACAAACTCAGACGCACAGGTAACGGGAATTAAATTTAAAACGCCGGAGGGAGAAGGTGTTGCAGTCGGCAAAGTTTATGTGCTCGCGGCTCATGCAATCGAAACCCCAAAACTTATGCTGATGTCCAGGGACGAAAGATATCCCAATGGAGTTGGTAACTCAAGTGACCAGGTCGGAAGAAACCTTATGGATCACAACTGTGTGCTGAGCTATGGACTCACTAAAGATCCCGTATACCCATACCGGGCTCCGCTGTCCACCGCGGGGGTGGAAAATGTTAAAGACGGCGCATTCCGAAAGAACAGGGCGGCATTCAGGATAGAAATAGGTAATGACGGCTGGTCCTGGCCTGTCGGATACCCCGAGGTGCTGGCTCCCTGGATGCTGAAACAATCCGGAAGGACTTTACATAAAAATGCTCCGGTAGGTCAGGAAACAAAAGAAACTTACAAACCTGAAGGAGCAGATAAAGATTTTTTTTACGGTAAAGATTTTCGCAATATGATAAAGCAGAATGTAGAGCGTGAGATACGGTTCGCGTTCCTGGTAGAGCAGCAGCCGGATCCCAATAACAGGATAGTGCCGAATTTCGATCAGCTCGATTCGTTCGGGCTGCCGAGACCGGAGATTTATTACAGCATTGATGATTATACAAAAGCCGGCATAAATGTAGCGGTGGAACTGCAGAAAAAAATGCTCGATGCTCTGGGAGCTACACAGCAGCACCATAGCTGGCCATACGGAGCCGGGCATATAGTCGGGACGACGAGGATGGGAGGCGATCCGAAGACTTCAGTGGTAGACGCCGAGCTAAGGAGCCACGACCATAAAAATATGTTCATTCTCGGCAGCAACACTTTCCCGACTGTCGCAGCGTCAAACCCTACACTAACGATAGTTGCCACTACACTCAGATGTGTAGAGGCTGTTCAGAAACAATTAAAGGAGATGGAGTGAAGAAATTCTTATTAATAGTTATTACAATGATATACAGCCCGGTCGTATTTTCTCAGGAAGCCCCGGTATTAACTGGTGACGCGTTCATCACACTCGCGGGTGATTGGAATGGAGAATACATTTATCAGAATAATGACGGCACATTCGATACATCAGATGTGCAGATAGATGTGGCGATATCGCCAATCCCAAGAGGTATTGCAGCTGTCTTTTCAATGACATCCGCTGACGGAAGCCTGAAACAGGACAGCGACACTATTCTGGTCTCAGGAGATGGGCGTGAGCTGGATATGGGCACTAATTGGCTGCTAAACGAGATAGTAGTAGATCAGGGTGATACTATTTTAATGCTGGACAGAAAAGAGAAAACGGATAACAGCCAAATACATTATCTCAGGAGCATTCTTCGAGCCGGACCGGATAGATTTGCAATACTAACGGCAGTGAAACGGAACGAAGGAGAAGATTACATTCTCGAAGAGCAGTACCGATTTACGAGGAAGAAGTGATTTTGAATAAAACCCTCAAGCTGAATGTAATCCTCTTTATATTGGGGTTTATTGGAGTTTTGTCCTTCCTTTTTACAGACATTGATATCGCTGCTTTTGTCCCGGAGGCAGCGGACAAATTTTCTCCTGAAGCATTTAAATTCCTCTCCTTGATAAATCCAACCATTTTCCTCATTGTAGCTATCGTCGCAGGCGGCTTTCTGGCTCCGATGACAGGGCTCAAAGCTCCGTTAATCGAGGCAATCATTACAAAAGAACCTGCTCGCGATATTTTAAAGAAACAGTTGATCTGGGGTATATCGCTGGGTTTATCAGGCGGAATTCTCATCACTGTGTACTCTTATTTTATGATACCTGGACTGCCTGAGGCCTACGCAGAGCTGTATAACAAAATATCATTGTCCCCGGTAACGCGTTTTCTTTATGGAGGTATCACGGAAGAAATACTTCTCAGGTGGGGATTTATGACACTGCTTACCTGGATGATATGGAAGATCTTTTTTAAGAAAAATCCGAAGCCCGGCAATATGGTTTTTGTTTTAGCAATATTGGTCTCTGCCATTGCATTCGGTGTGGGACACCTGCCTATTGCTTTTTTACATTGGTTAAGGACACAAGCTTTGTTTTTATTTTTTTCCTTATAACTGCAAATGCTGTCTTTGCCATAATTGCCGGGTGGCTTTACTGGAAGAAAGGGCTTGAGTCCGCAATGATCGCCCATATGGCAGCGCATTGTATCTTGATAATCCCGGTTAGTTAATCCACCGATAATTCATCTTGTATATATTCATTACACAGTATATTTTATGTAAAACAACTTTTTTATATGAAGAAATTCTTTACGCTTTTACTTTTGCTTATCACCTCTGCCGGATTTTCCCAGTCAATTAATAATATGACACTTCTGGGTACCATAGATGAATATAATGCAGGAGGTACACCCGCGGGATGGCACTATGCAGCCTGCTGGGGATATACAGCTCCCGATGGCAGAGAATATGCTATCATTGGACATTACCAAGGAACTACTTTTTACGATATAACTGATGCTCCCACGATTGTAAACTGCGGAATGATACCGGGACCTTCGTCTTTTTATAATTATAGAGAGATGAAAACTTATTCGCACTATGCATATATAGTTTCTGAGGGAACAGGTACAGGGGTTACGATAGTTGACCTCCAATACCTTCCTGATTCTGTTCATTTTGTGAAGAATTATACTTACGCAGGTTTTACCAGGACACATACCATATCTCAGGAAGGGCGGTATCTATATTTAAACGGAGGAACTAACTCTCCTAATGGCGGCGTGACTGTGCTCGATCTTGAACCTGACCCTGAAAACCCCGTCAAACTCGGCAGCTGGACAACAAGGTACGTCCACGACTCTTTTATTAGAAACGACACCATCTATGCATCCTGCATAAGCGCAGGATACCTCTCCATACTCGACGCAACCGACAAAAATAACATTACACTCATTAAAGAGTTTACATATCCACAGGCGGTCACGCACAATGCCTGGACCACTACAAACGGCGACTATATGGTGGTAACCAATGAAGGCGGTTCTAATCGCGCTTTCCTGTGGGACATAAGGGACTTTAATAACATTACTCAGATATATGAGTTCGTCCCCTACGAAGTATCAATGGTGCACAACGCATACTTCAAAGGTGATTCACTATATATGGCACATTACAGGGCAGGAGCCATAGTCTATGACGTCACTAATATAAATGCCCCGGTAGAAGTAGGTCACTACGATACATACCCCGGAGCAGGCACAGCATATCAGGGCGCCTGGAATATTTACCCTTACTTTGAATCGGGAAAAATTATTGTAAGTGATATATCCACAGGATTGTACGTTTTAAAAATGGGATCCAGCGTAAATATCACCCATAATAACGGGATGAACCCGGAAGATTATGCTCTTGCGCAAAACTACCCGAATCCTTTCAACCCAATGACAAGGATTGACTTTAACCTCCCTAAAGCCGGACATGTAAACATAAAAGTATACGACAATACAGGACGGGAAGTAAGTACACTCCTGAATGAAAATAAATCCAGCGGAGCATATTCGGTTTACTTTGACGGAGCAGATATGAGCAGCGGGATTTACTTTTACTCTCTCGAAACTGAAGGATTTAAAGAAACTAAAAAAATGATGCTGGTAAAGTAAACCGCAGGTTGTTTAGCAGTCCCGCTTTAGCGGTGATTAGCGAAATAAAGTGAGATCAATTAAAGGAGACTCGCTTCTTGTTAAAAACCCCGTGAAAGCGGGGTTTTTGTTAGTTAATTCTATTGATATAATTAGTATTCCAACTCACATCAATGTCAGGCTATTCATTTATAATTCTTTGGGCCAGCAGGTCGCCGAGCGAGTAAATGAACCATTATCAGCAGGAAGCTATGAATATTCTTTAATGGATCTGAGTTCTCGAGTGGAATGTATTTTTATACTCTGGAAACGGAAGGATTTAAGGAAACAAAAAAATGATTTTATCCAAAAAGCTTCAAACTGAGAACTTCTCTCAAACTAAGAAAATGATGCTTGTAAAGTAATTTTATATTTCTTTAAGAATTTCTCAAAGCCCTGCTCAAAAAGCAGGGCTTTTTATTTATACAATTTTCGCTATCTTGACATTAATAA
>JAEYVS010000096.1 GCA_023429265.1 Bacteroidota bacterium
CTGTTCCACGACTTAAAAGTCGTGGAAATTCAATCGTGGCAATTCAGAGATCGGACAGTCTTATAACCCTCCCAGACCTCTTCCAAGGAGATGAACGTTGGAGGGGATTCAAAATATGTCAAAGAACGCCAAGATATATTACGTTCAATTCAATACATATAGTAATATTTACGGTTATTGTCAAGGGAATTTAGTTTAAAGTTTGTAAAGAAAAAGCGGGTGTGAACCCGCTTTTTGGTTATAAAATATTTCCGATCTATACTACTTGACGAGCAGCATCTTCTTCGTCTGCACAAAATCTTCAGATTCAATTCTGTAAAAATAAACTCCGCTAGAAAGACCGCTTCCATTAAAGTTTACAGTATATCTTCCGGCTGTTTTGGTTTCGTTAATAAGGGTTGTAATTTCCCGTCCTGTTATGTCATAGATCTTTAAAGAAACAAAAGATCTTTGGGGTATGTCAAAGCTTATGTTTGTTACCGGGTTGAACGGATTCGGGTAATTCTGATGTAATACAAAATCTGACGGCAGCTGATTTGATGTCGGGGATATGCCGACAGTCCCTATCTGTTCATAGTTACCCAAAAACCATGAATTTGTGCCCGGAGGATTAGAGTTATTTACTAATATGGAAGTGATAATATCCATTTTTCCGTCCTTATCGACATCATAATATTTTGGTAATAGAAACCATATAGAATCTAAAAAGCTGTAATGAAATCTCTCGAAGGAATAATTACCGGAGTAGTAAAACATATTATTTTCCTGCTGAAGTATGGGGCCATTACCTGTGATACACGGATGATAAACGCAAAATTTATTTTCCATTGTTACACTGTCATTGCCTCTGTTACAGTTTGCATAAATCGTAGAATCCCACCACATAAGCTGGTAATTCTGCTCTCCGGGAGCGCCGGTATGCTTAAATAATCCAACCGAGCCCGTGCCGGCTCCTATGCCGCTGACAAATATTTCTTTTTTGTCATCGCCGTCATAATCCTTCATTATAAACCAGCCCGAGGATACAGGGGCATTGGGGATTATCATCCTGTATTCATAGCCGTTATTTACAGGTGAACCGGTATAGTCCATATACTCCACGAAATTCGTCGACCACTGGGTGCTGCCTATCATTATCTCCTGAGCAGTGTCCCCGTCTATGTCATCGACCGAAATGTCATAAACCATTCCGTCAAAAATAATATTCATTGTTTGATGGAAGTAAAAATTCCCCCACCCTCCTTGATCATTTTTCGTTGCAAAAACAAACCTCCTGAGAGTAGTTTTGTCAGATCCATAATCCAATGTATATGCTCCGCTTTTACCTTCGGAATTTATCGAATCTCTAACTTCATAGTCCATAGCCTGACCTACGCCTGATGGAAAAGAACTATAATACCATTTGTAAACGCCTTCTCCTTTGCATTCCATTAATCCTCTTTCGGGATACCCCCAAAAATTGCAGAATAAAAAAAACTCTTTTTGACCGTTCTTATCAAAATCCGATACGGCATTTGAATATATGTATGTCCAGTTCTGGAATGTACTGTCCCAATCAACAACATATTGATTATCACCATAGCACTCAAATATTACCAGGTGTACCGGATAATTTGCTGAAGGAATGGGATAAAAGCAGTAAACCACTTCAACTTTTCCGTCATTATCGAGGTCTCCCTTAGGAATATAAACTACTGAGTTGCCATTAGGGTCACTGCGCCATTTTTCTACTATGTCGAAGCTGTAAACAAATGGTTTACTCGAGTATCCCATTACATCATAAGGAGCCTTGTCTATAGGTTTTGTACGGTTTAAAGCTGGTTTATCAATTATTTCTGTTTCATTATTTTCATAAAATATTTTCACACTTATGTCATTCGGCATTCCTTCGTTTTTTGAATCAGGGGTAATTCTTTCTATCTTACGCCCTTTTTTGGTGAGAGGTATCTTATTAAATACTGAAAACTTTCCGTTAGCCTCATTCCGGTACAATACCAGTTCATTAGTCGATCGATGAAGAACTACTGCGTCCAGGAATACATCTTCGAGTGTATATTGATCCACAACCACAGTGTCGGAAAGACCTCTGTTAATATTGCTTAGGTTAGGTATTCCTTTAAGCTCGGGCAGATTAAGATCCTCCGGCTTTACTTCCTGAGAGTAAAGCCGGGTGGATATTAAAAGAAACAATAATATGATAATATTCCGGGTCACTATTTTAATAATAATAATTTTTTTGTTATAATTCCCGATGGAGTTACAAAATTATAAAAATATACACCTCCGGATAAATGTGACGCATTAAATTGAATGCTGTACTTACCGGCTTCTTTATACCCGTTTATAAGTTCTGCTGCCAATTGTCCTGTAATATTGTAAACTTTTAATTGCACATTTCCAGCGGCAGGAACTTCATAGTTAAACATAGTCGAGGGATTAAATGGATTTGGATAGTTACTGATAGTAAAATCATCCGGTACTTCTGAAATCTCTTCGTTTCCGGGTCTTTGTTCGCCTCCGCCGATCTCATACATAATTGAGTAAGAGACTGTATTTGACGGGATCGATAAATTCTGCTGATTATCCCTTGCAGTTACACGGTAGAATAGATTACTTGGATATGTTCCCGGAGGACCGGGGAGAAGTTCCTCCGAAAAATCTATGAATGTCTGTCCGAGACCTGATCCATCTGTCTGACCCGTAGTATATTCAGGGAAACCGCCAAGAACAGATTTTTGATTTATAGGATCCACCTCATACTCCCATTGACCATCTGCTTTTCCAAGTAATGCGTAACCGGACGCAGGGTGCTCGGAAAAAATGCCCGAGTATCTGTGCCTGTGTATCTTGTAAATCATATCGATCTTACCGTCGGGCTCATTGGTAAATGTTTGAGTTGTAGGATTTAAAGTCCAGTTGTCATATGGCGACCAATTACCTTCAGGTATTAGTTCCGTCAATTTATCATATACTTCCTTATTAACCTCACTTTCCCCATTTGCATTCTGATAATGAGAGGAATCATAATCGAGTACAATATTATATTCCTTTCCAATGATATGTAATTGCCCCCTTGAGACTTCACAGAACCACGAAGAAATTGATTCTGTTGAAGTGCTATATGCATTCCACCAATCAGTTCTATGATCTTCCTCTTCAGCCAATAACTCTCCGAAGTAATCCGGTGGATCTCCTGCCGGCCAATCAGGATGTGAAGGCTCAATTGATTCATTGGCAAATTGAACGTAAACAACAAGGATCCTTAAAAAAGAATTAGGTGTAACAAGCGGTTTAAAAGGTCCGGTAATTGCCGGCGAAACCTCCGTAAAGAAACATCCATGCCGGTCTGTGGTTTGCGCTGATAAATTTAAGAAGGATAAAAGACAAATAAACAGCGGGAAAAATATTTTCTTCATTATTCTACCCCTTAATTAAATTTTAGAAAATTATTTAACTAAAATAAATTTCTTGGTTAAGGCCTTTTCTCTTGATATCAGCACATAAAAATATATCCCTGACGATAAATGTTCTGCGTTATATCTGATAGAATACGTTCCTGCTGAGTGGTAGGAATTAACTATTTCATCCACCTCTCTTCCCAGCTGATCAAATATCTTTATTATTACATTTTCACTCTTTGGTATTGAATATTCTATGGTTGTTTGGGGATTGAACGGATTTGGATAATTTTGTGCTAAAGTCAACTTTTCAGGATTATTGTTATTGACTATTTGTAAGTTGACCAATTGCTCTCCCCCAGTAGTGGTTTTATAAATTCTCCCGGAACCGCATGCCCACCCTGTTTGATTATTTATAAAAAAAATTGAACCATTATTTTCTTGGGGAGAAAATATTTCCTGAATCCAGCTTAGACCACCATTGGTAGTTTTATATGTTATTTGACCGCTTGCATAACCGGTATCACTGGATGGAAAATCCGCGCAAGATATTTGATTACTACCCATAACTGGACCGGGAACTCTTCCAAGACTATCCCAATTAGAACCAAAATCTGTCGTTTTGAATACTTTTCTCGAGCTGGAGATAGTCCATCCTGTTGATTCATCACTAAATGTTAGAGAGTACAGTGCGTAACCTGTAGTTCCAACGGGAATATTAACCGAATCCCAGG
>JAEYVS010000122.1 GCA_023429265.1 Bacteroidota bacterium
CTCTAAAGGGGTTTTTACTTTATAACTTGACGAACTTTAAAAACTTTTAAACTTACTTACCCTTCACCAGATCCGGGAACTGCTCGTAAAACTTTTTTAGCTTCGGATAGATGACTGCCGAGCAGTATCCTTTATTCGGATTATTATTATAATAATCCTGGTGATAATCTTCCGCTTTATAATAGTTTGATATTGGAGTTATTTCCGTCACAATAGGATCGCTCCAGACACCTGCAGCTTCTACTTCAGCTTTCACGCGTTCGGCCGTTTCCTTTTGATCCTCACTATTATAGAATACGGCTGACCTGTATTGTGTACCTACATCAGCCCCTTGTCTGTCCTTTGTTGTCGGGTCGTGCGTCCTGAAAAACACATTCAGCAATGTCTCAAATGATATCACATTCGGATCAAAAGTAATTCTCGCCACTTCGGCATGCCCGGTCGTTCCGGTACAGACCTGCTCATAGGAGGGGTTGTCAACTGTTCCGCCGGAATAGCCGGACTCTACGCTGTACACACCCTCCAAATTCTGAAATATCGCTTCCACACACCAGAAGCATCCCGCTCCGAATGTCGCGGTGTCCAATGTTACGTTTGTATCTTCTGACATTTTATCCGATGGTATTGTAAATTTTGATTGATTATTCGATAGATTATTTGATTGCGAGCAGTTAAACGCGCTCACTCCAATAAACATTAAAAAAACAACTGATAATACTCTCATTTTCCCGCTTTTTTCATCTAAAACAATTTGACAGTATCATTAGTTCTGGTTTCATAGATTTTGCCGTAGGTACTTTTTACTTTGGACTTTTAACTTTCAACTAATTTTTTCTTCCAGCCTTAAAGATCATATCCCACTTTACAGTTTTTACCGTGCGAATATCGCCGCCCCACATCTCCAGCAGGTCAGGGAATACGATTTCCACCGGGTCGAACCTGCTCTGCTCCAGGTGTGCCTGTACCGCCGACCAGCTGTGCAGGTAGCTCACGAATTGCTCCAGGTCCCAGTCCACGCTCATTTGAAATCCCGGTGCATTAATTTTCTCAAATGGAAGCTCTATGCTCTCGTACCTGTCCACCCAGTTTATCTTTGCTTCGGGTGCCCAGTAGTCCAGCAGGTATTCTTTCGCAAAATAATCCATCACCATATCGATATCATCGCTAATCCGTGTTTCAGCGTAACTCCACGTTGCCATAACCCCGCCGGGTTTAAGAACTCTCTGTACCTCCGCAAAAAATCTCGGGTGATCAAACCAATGAAGCGCCGTTGCCACTGTCACCATATCCACCGTACCATCCCTGAAATAGATCTCCTCCGCCGGCGCTACCAGGTATTCTACATTTTCCATCTCGAAAGCATTATCTATCTGCTGCTGGCTTGCATCCGTTGCAATTACCTTATCAAAATGTTCGGCTAGCGATACTGCTGCCTGCCCGTTGCCTGTAGCGCAGTCCCATACCAATTCCCTGGAGGGCGGGAGCGTCCGCAGAAATTCGAATAACTCCTTTGGATAGCGCGGCCGTGATGATGAATAGATTTTCGACTGCTTTGAGAAATGATCTTTGAAAGACATATAAATTGTGGATTTCCTAAAGTTACTAAATTTTATGGAAATTTTTAAGGGAGGAAATTACTTCGGCAGCGTAATACCAACTCCGGCATTGTATTCCCAGCCGGTCATCATTGAATTAGGATAATAAAAGCTGTTGTTATAATTTGCGTTTACATCCAGATATACCTGTTTAGTGAAAAAATATTTAATACCTGTGCCTACCTGGAATGCGTATCTGACCCTTATACCCGATGCAGTATCCAGAACAGTGTTTGGCGGGATTTCTTCACTAATTATGTTAATACCGTTCATAAATGAAATATAAGGCTTTATTGAAGTGTTTGTAAAATAATACCGGCCACCCACGTGAATCGGGAAAACATCTGATGAGTAGTCCTGTGTTGTATCGGTTTTGGTTGCAGTCCAGTACCCCGCTCTGACATCGATGGAAAATCCGGATTGAAACAACTTGCTGTAGCTTATATAACCACCATAGTACCCCGGGAATATGAAATGATAATCACTGAGATTCTGCATATACACCCCCTGCACCGTGATGGAATTTACGGTATAGTCCAGCACCTCCTTGACGAATTTGTCCTGGGAGTTTACAGCAGAAGAAATGAATAACAATATGATGATGAGTATCTTCTTCATTTTAATAATCCAGTAAAGTGCTGAAGTATAATTTAGCTATGGGAACCTGCTTTGTTACGTCAGGTGATCCGTCGTAAAAGCTGTACCGCCAGTATACACTTGCTATTAATCCTACTGCAAAATATTTCTGCAGAGGTATGTTTATTTCAAGCGTTACGTAATTCAGGTTGTGCTTCGAGTCCTGAGGTTCCGTCATAGAAAAGATCCAACCGTTTGTGTACATCAGCTTTACAAATGCCCAGTTATTTTTCCGAAGTTCAAAATTCGCCAGTACCCCCAGCCCCGGTCCCA
This sequence comes from Bacteroidota bacterium, assembly GCA_023429265.1. Classification (GTDB taxonomy): domain Bacteria; phylum Bacteroidota; class Ignavibacteria; order Tepidaquicellales; family Tepidaquicellaceae; genus JAEYVS01. Next base: position 2,505 of record JAEYVS010000122.1, read on the forward strand.
GGTCGTAGTCTCTCCCATCCGCGGCAACAAAGTAATCGGTATTCGTTCCGCCCATAATCACTGCGTTCAGTCCTACCTGGGTTAGCAGCTCAGTACCCCATAGGAATTTATATTTAGACATCAGGTTTGGTATTACAGAGGTTTGCCCGTATTGATATCCCGGATTATTCGCGTAGCTATAATCCAGAGTGAAGTTCAATTTATGTTTTACGTCTTTTTTGTCTTTCAGAGTAATGCCGAATATGTGGCCATTTGAATATAATCTTCCAAATTGTGGACTGCCCGAGTTCAGCTCCGTACCAAAAGTAAAATATGAAAAAGGCATGTCGTAATCGAAAACATCTCCATATACTACATCCAGTCCGTATATCCCCTGCTCCTGCCCTTTCGAGAAAATTTCTCCGCCGCCTTCTGAGGAGTTATCCAGTCTCCGCATTCCTGCGTAAACTTTGACTTTGAAGGATTCAGGTCTCGCGTAATCCGGGTTTGGAAATATTCTCCAGCTCTCCCCGCTAATCAGCCTTGTCACACCACGCACGGGATTTATGATTCCCCCTACCACCTCACGCCACGTCCTTTCAAATCCGGTCGCCTGGTTATCCGTCATCATTGCTGAAAGCTTAAACATAGTTTCACCGAAGTTTATCCCGTTCACAGTGGTTGTTATCAGGTCATTAAAGGAAGGCCGGAAGGTCTCGCCAAACATCTCCCAGAGTCCGCTTCCGACAAATGCATAAATGGAGGATTCCCAGAAGTTGTATCCGTTTGTTCTCCCTGCATTGTAGAATAAATTTCCGTGATACGGATGAGCGAAATAATTCGTCAGAAAATTATCACCGTCGTATTCAAATCCATCGCGCAGGTTTCTGCGCCAGGTGTCCCAGGATACTTTGGTCCAGTTTATTTGTTCGGGTGTGCTTCCCCAGTCTCTTACGTACTTTGCCATGAAAAACGGAAAATATTCGACAAAGCCCATCTGCCAGAGGGAGTTCCAGAAGTGCGGACGGCTCTCCCACGGTTTGTATTTACTAACCGTGTCCTTTACTATCTTTACAGTGTTCGTTACCGTATCCACGTACACCGAATCTATCTGGAGACTGTCTCTGTAAAAATTAATTTCAAAATTTTCACGCAGGGTCTCACTCTTTCGAAAAGACAGATCTATGTTGGGGGTTAGTTTGCTTTTGGGCTTTTCATTCTCCAATCCTGCCAATGAGGACGGCCTCTCATCTTTCAACTTAAGCTCAAATGTAAAATTCTCCGGTTCAGAGGAATCAATTAATGTTTCGGTATTGATCTGTGAATGAGAAAACGATGGTAGAATGCCAATGCTAAGTACTAAAGATAAAAATCCGTAGGTAACCGTTATTCGCATATGGGTAAAAAATCTCCCTGT
>JAEYVS010000133.1 GCA_023429265.1 Bacteroidota bacterium
ATACAGATTTCCTTTGTACTGAGAGGATGTATGGTCAGAGACTATCCATTCTTTATCCTGGAATGGCTTTCTTCCAGTGAACCCGTAAATGCGTTTACTATTGCCCCACGTACGTCCTCCGTCTGAAGACTTAGAAATGTAAATACCCGTATTTGTGAATGTTCCAAGGTGTGTAAAATACGCGTTGCCAAGATAATCGAAATGCAGCACAGGGTCACCCCAGACTATTGGTCCCGGGAGTTTGCCTTCGCCCCAGGTTTTTCCGGCATCGAATGAGTAATAATAATTGTCGATATTAGCTCCCGCGATAATATTGTCGGGATTTAACGGATTGATGTAAATCGAAGGTTCCTCGGGTTCATATCCCTGATAAAAGACATTCACTTTGACATTCTTCTGAGCAAATGACTGCGACGCAAAAAGAATCAGGATTATTAATAAGGTCTTTCTCATTTAATGCTTTTAATGCTTTTCTTTTTGTAGCCGATAGTTTTTTTACCAAAGACTTTTTCTATGGCATCGTCAGCATTTTTCATTGGTATGATATTGAGTTCGTCCACGATGTCTTTTGGTACTTCCGGAAGGTCTTTCAGATTATCCTCCGGGATAAGCACATTCATAATGCCGCTTCTCAGGGCAGCCAGCAACTTCTCATTAAGTCCGCCAATCGGCAATACATCACCCCTTAGTGTGATCTCACCTGTCATTGCTACGTCAGTTTTCGCAGGGATTCCGGTAATTGCCGAGAGCATAGCCATTGCCATTGTAATACCCGCGGAAGGTCCGTCTTTGGGAATTGCGCCTTCGGGCAGGTGGATATGAATGTCATTCTGCTTGAAAAAATTTGAAGGAATCTTAAGCTTATCCGCATTCGCCTTAATATATGAAAGACCTGCCATTGCAGATTCCTTCATTACATCGCCAAGTTTTCCCGTTAGGGTGAGCTTGCCGGAACCTTTCATTATATTTACGTCAGTATGGAGTATGTCCCCTCCGTGAGAGGTCCAGGCTAACCCAAAAACAGAGCCTACCCTTCCTTTTTCATCCTGTATGGCAAGCTTGTTCTTGTGCTTGGGGACTCCAAGATATTCAGGTAAGAGGTCTTCGGTAACCTCTGCTTTTCTTACTTTCCCTTTTTTCAGATTAAGAACAATATCTTTTGTAACTTTTCTGATTATCGCTGAGATCTCACGTTCGAGATTTCTGACACCGGCTTCGCGTGTATATTCTTCTATTATCTTGAATAAGATCTTATCAGTAAACTTTACATCTTTTTCGTCAAGCCCGTGCTCACTGAGCTCTTTTGGAATGATGTGACGCTTTGCTATCTGGACTTTTTCAAAGTCAAGATAACTCCTCATTTGAATTATTTCCATCCTGTCCTGTAACGGCAGGGGTATATTATACTGCACATTTGCTGTTGTCACGAATAGTACATTCGACAGGTCATAGTCCACATCCAGGTAATGGTCATTAAAGCTGTCATTCTGTTCCGGATCGAGCACCTCGAGCATGGCGCTGGAAGGGTCTCCGCGGAAATCATTGCTCATCTTGTCAATTTCATCAATTAATATGACCGGGTTTATGGTTCCTGCTTTTTTCATAGCCTGGATTATCTTGCCGGGCATGGAACCGATGTATGTCCGTCTGTGGCCTCTAATCTCAGCTTCATCCTTCACTCCTCCGACAGATATGCGAGTGAACTTTCTATTTAATGCCCTGGCTATGGATTTACCGAGCGAGGTTTTACCAACGCCTGGAGGACCCACAAGGCAAAGTATCTGCCCCTTTGGCGGCTTATCAATCCCTTTGTCCTTTAATAGCTTCAATACCGCTATCAGCTCAAGGATCCTTTCCTTTGGTTTTTCAAGGTCGTAATGGTCTTCATCGAGTATCCTTTTGGCGTGGTCGAGATCAAAATTATCATCTGTTCTTTCGCTCCACGGCACATCCACCATCCATTCGAGGTAATTCCTTATTACGGCAAAATCCGGCGACATTGAAGGAGTCTTTCGGAGCTTGTTAAACTCATCCATCGCCTTTTCTTTAACTGCTTCAGGCATACCTGCGCTTTCGAGCCGCTCTTTTAATTTAATGAGCTCAGGATCGGTATCGACGTCTTCACCGAGTTCTTCCTGCAGGATGCGAATTTGTTCCTGCACAATAAACTTACGCTGATTTTTCTGCATCGCCTGGTAAACCTTATCATCTATGTCCTTCTCAACGTTTAGTATCTCCAGCTCGGAGCTTAAAGAATAAAGCAGCTCATAAAATTGCGCATGAAGATCATTCAGCTCCAGTATTTTCTGCTTTCGGGCAATATCCATGCTCAATGTAGAAGCAACATAATACAGTTTTCTGTCAGGCTCCTTAATGTTTTCGTATGCGGTGTAGGTCTCTTGCGGAAATTCCTTATTGGAATTTATATACTCTTTGAATAACTTAGTTGTTCTTCTTACAAGCGCCTTTAGCTCAGTATCTTCCTTAACGGAAGTAAACTGAACAGTTACATCAGCTGATCTGAAAGTTCCGTGTGATAATGAATTTACCTTTGCGGGAGCTATGCCATCCACCAGAACTTTTACCAGTCCATTAGGCATTTTTAAAACCTGTATGATCTTTGCAATAACCCCGGTCTTATATAAGTTTTCATCCGATGGTTCTTCAATGGCTTCATCGATTTGAGCAAGAAGTAAAATATACTTATCGGTTTCGAGGGATTTATTAATGGCATTAATCGATGACTGGCGTCCTGCAAGGATTGGAAAAATAGTATATGGGAATACCACCATATCCTTTAGAGGCAGCACGGGCAGCACGGAAGGAAGTTTATCATCGTGTCCGTTTATGAAATCCACACTTTCATCATAAACCACTTCATCCTGTCCTTTTAAAAGATTTTCATTTTCGTCAGAATTATACACGTCAAAAATTTAAGTTTTTTACATAAAATTTACGTAAATGAGAGAATTAATATAAATTTACTCGTTTACAGTTTCAATTCTATTAATATTAATGAGTACCCAGAAAAGAAACTAATTTAACTCATAAGACGTTAAATTTGATATAAAAAGATGTTAATCATTCAATTACTGCCTTGATTAAGCACCATAATAGGAATAAATTTATCTAAATGGCCAGACTATCCATTGTAAAAATATCGATACTTTTGTTTGTATTGCTCATTGCCGGGGGTTGTAATCATACTACCCACCAAACTATTTCCAAAGATAACCAGGATGAAGATGATCCGGAACCGGTATATGACATAACACTTGATGATGAATATCAAGATTTTGTTTCTTATTTATTTATGGGAAACAGGAGCCTTAACTTCTCAACTTTCTTTAATGTTTATTACACTGCCAAAGACAATTATGAATTAGCGCTCAATGAGTACCGCACGAATACGATTGCGTCCTATAACCGAAGATTAGATTCACTGAATATTAATGCCAATCTCTCCGCGGAAGGTAAGGAGCAGCTAAATGAAGTCATTGAAGGAGCATCGAAAGTAATCCAGTATAGAAAAAGTTCAAGATTCATAGATGATGCAGTTTTATTGATTGGAAAGTCCTACTATTATCTGAATGATTTCCTTCAGGCAGAAAGAAAATTCAATGAATTTCTTTCAAAGCTCAGTATGAGCGAGCTCAAAGATGAAGCTACTCTGTTTTTAGGTAAAACCAAAATGAAACTTGGACAAACCCAGGAAGCAGAAACTCTCTTAAAAAGTGTTATTGCAAACAGTGACAATGATAATCTAAAATCCGAAGCAGCGCAGGAACTTGCAATATATGCTGTAACAAAAAAGGATTATGAGACAGCAATAAAATATTTTGATCAATCTGTAAATTTTGCCAGCGGCTCGGAACTCAAAGCCGAAAAACAATACATACTCGCCAAGATTTACACCATAAGTAATCCATTGAAGGCAGCCGGCCAATATAAAAAGGCAATGGACCTGACTTCTGATTTTGATCTCTCGTTTTTTTCAAAGCTAAATTATGCCAAAAGCCTCATCCTCATAAAAAATTACCGTGAGGCCGCGGAAATGCTTGAAGAACTGGACAGCAAGTACCGTGAGTATCCGGAATACAAACAGTTAGCTGAACTCGAGATAGGGAATAACCTATATGCCCGGGGGAAATATGAAGATGCTTTAAAAAAATATTATGAGGTCATAGTTGAGTACCCTGCTACTATTTCAGCATCAGATGCATATTATTACATCGCTAAACACCACGAAGAAAAGAAGAACGACTATCTTAATGCTCTTGTAAATTACATCAAGGTAAACGAAGAAAGCGCGGGATCAGACTACAGCGCCATAAGCCATAAAAAAGCAGCAACTTTTGACAGGTATTTTGTTCTGGAAGGAACAATATATGATGCTGAGAAGAGAGAGATTCCACGTGAAAACCTCTCAGTAGAAAGCTATAGAAGAGAATATAACGAAGAAAATAATAAAACCGGAAATACAACCACCGACCCAAATAACCCGGGGGAGGAAGAAGGCGCGAAAGGTATGAAGGGTTATGGTTATCCTCCAACGGACATATTATTCGACTCATTGGAATCAGAAGAGAATCCATTGCAAGAGGAGCAAATAATAGATCCCCTTAACTTCGAAAAGTCATCCGAAGAAATACAAGATTCCAGCCTCCAGACCGGGGATACTACAACCCCTGTCATTGAGGAAGAAGTTGTCACAGGTGATCCTAAGTTTGAAGCATATTTTGAGCTTGCGGAGTTGTTTTATTACGGTCTGGGCAGAGCAGACTCTGCAGAGTTTTATCTTAATAAAATACTGACACTATATGATACACCTGAGCAAACCTCAAAGACATTATACGCGCTGGCTAATATCTATAGAAATACTGAAAGAAACACCGACGCAAATAATATTTTCAATAGAATAATCTCCGAATACCCCGAATCAGTATTCGCTAATGAATCCAGGAAGGTGCTCGGCATTCCCCTTACTGAAGTGGAAACGGACGAGTCCGAAGGAATTTTCAGGGATGCATCCAGCAGCATTTATTATAAAAATTATGAAGACGCCACATCCAAGCTCGTAAAACTCGTAAATGAGTACCCGGGAAGTAATTATGTCCCAAATGCACTATACTCCCTTGGATGGATTTATGAAAACGTGTATTCCAGTAAAGACTCCGCAACAATGTATTATGGAAGACTTAGAGATGCATATCCGCAAACCGAGTTTTACGCAAGAGTAAGCGGTAAATTGGAAGCAATAGATGAACAGAACGGAATTGGTAACGAAAAGAAAGAAGAAACACAAAACTCTGAAGAAACTATAGAGAAGAAGGAAGAAGTTATTAACCCTGAGGAAACTCAGAATCCCAATAATGAAGAGATACCGTCGGAAGTCCTGGAGGAAATCCAAAAGCAAAATGAAGAATCAGGAGGACCCGATGAGGATGACGGAAGACGTAATTAGTCACTTATAAATATACATACTCTGGTTAAAACCAAACTAACATCTCAAAATTTTTCTCCACTTTCTAAAAGTTTCTTTTTAAAAGATACAATTACTGTCGCCAAAAATCTCCTGGGCAAGCTCCTGGTTAGAAAAACCGAAAAGACTTTCCTTGCCGGCAAGATTGTAGAAACTGAAGCTTACATAGGTGACCACGATCCCGCCTGTCACGCGTTCGGCAGGGTAACCCCGCGAAATGAAACACTGTATATGGAAGGTGGAATTTGTTATGTGTATTTTATTTACGGGAATTACTTCTGCGTGAATACAGTAACGGGCAAAGAAGGCGAAGGGTCGGGTGTTCTGTTAAGAGCCATCGAGCCTATTTCCGCTGTTGAGCAGATGATTGAGAACCGCGGTATCACCAAAACTCCGTTCGATCTTTCAAATGGTCCCGGAAAACTGTGCATGGCAATGGATATAGATAGAAAACTAAACCGGACTGACATTACCAAAATAAACCCACTATTTGTGAGTAAACCCTTCAAGAAAGAGAAGTTTCAGATAGCAGTTTCCAAAAGGATAGGTATAGGCTCGGAAATTTCAGCTGAATTCCCCTACAGGTTTTTTATAAAGGACAATCCATACGTCACCAGGCATAAGTATAACAAACAAATAATAGAAACTCTATGAAACTAAAATTCTGCGGCGCGGATAGAACGGTTACAGGGTCCCAGCATCTGCTTGAAATAAACGGCAAGAAAATTTTGCTTGACTGCGGATTATACCAGGGTAGAAGAGAAGAGGCTTATCAAATTAATAAGAATTTTCTCTTTGATCCATCGGAGCTTCATTGTGTGGTTCTATCACACGCGCACATCGATCACTCCGGTAACCTGCCCACACTTTATAGGAAAGGATTTAACAGGAATGTATATTCCACACCGGCAACCCGGGACCTTTGCGCGATAATGCTCCAGGACAGCGCTTTTCTGCAGGAAAAGGACGTAGAGTACGTAAATAAGAAACGCCTTAAAAAAGGTGAAAGTAAATTCAATCCCCTGTACACCATAGCAGACGTAAGACCGGTGATGGAGAATTTCAAAGCGATGCCGTACAATAATAAATTCTACATAGACGGGCTCGATGGCAAGGTCGGGGTGACATTTATCGATGCCGGGCACATACTCGGTTCTGCGCAGGTTATTTTAGACCTGGAGGAAAAAGGTAAAAAGATCAGGTTCGGATTTACGGGCGACCTCGGACGGCCAAATCTCCCCATACTTAAAGACCCTGCACCAATGGGGGATGTGGATTACCTGATATCCGAATCCACGTACGGCGGGAGGATCCACGATAAGTCGACCGAAATGAATTCTCAATTAGCTGAAGTAATTAACAACGCCGTAAAAGACGGCGGAAAGATTATCGTACCCGCGTTCAGCGTTGGCAGGACTCAGGAGATCGTTTACGCTCTCAAAGAGCTTTTCGAAGCGAATGCAATACCCCGAATTCCAATCTTTGTGGACAGTCCCCTCTCTGTGAACGCCACTGAAGTATTTAAACTGCATCCGGATTGCTTTGACGAGGAGACATCGGAGTTAATTGCTTCAGGAGTGGACATATTCGGATCCGGGAATGTAACCTACATCCGCAGCGTCGAGCAGTCAAAAAAGTTAAATAATTTTAATGAGCCCTGCATGATAATATCCGCCTCCGGAATGTGTGAAGGAGGCAGGATTCTGCACCACCTCAAAAACAATGTCGAGAACTATAAAACTACTATCCTCATAATTGGCTTTATGGCGGAGCACACCCTGGGAAGAAGGCTCGTGGAAGCCCGTGATGAAGAAAATCCCAAAGTAAAGATATTCGGTGACACTCACGAAGTAAATGCGAAGATCGTTATTCTTAATTCCTTCTCGGCGCACGCCGATAGAAACGAGCTGCTTGATTACTTTGATAAGTTCGACAGGGATAGAATGAAATCTGTTTTCCTTGTACACGGAGAGATCGACCAGCAGGAAGCATTAAAGGAAGGGCTAACCGGGAAAGGATTCCGCAATATCATGATCCCTGAGAAGGGTCAGGAGGTGGAGCTTTAGCGTCCGGCGCAGTGAACGGATCATCATTACCGGTCTCATCTTCCGGGGTCTGATCCCCCTTTATTATAGGCAGCACACCGCTCCTGATGTGAATGTCCCTTTGAGCAAATGGAACCTCGATGTTATAGTCCTTAAACTTCTGCCAGATGTTAAAATTCACAAGGCTTCTGAAAGTTTTTGGGGTTTTGAGATACTTGGAAGTCCATACCCTTAAAATGAAATTATATGAACTGTCTCCAAACTCAAGAAATAATGCTTTAGGGGCAGGCTCAGGCAGTATTCCGTCTTCTTCTTCCGCCACCTCCAGCAAAGCTTTCTTTACCATATTCACATCACTGTTATAACCAACCCCAACCGGGATATCGAACCGTATCTTATCATCCGTGTAAGAAAGATTTGTAACCTGCTCCGAGATGAACTGCGAATTTGGTATTATGATCGCGATGTTTGAATTTGTAACTATCGTGGTCGAGCGGATCTTTATCTGTGTAACATTCCCCTGGATGTCCCCTATCTCAACCCTGTCCCCTACTTTTATCGGCCTTTCAAAAAGTATTATAATACCGCTGATAAGGTTATTTACGATATTCTGAAGCCCGAACCCGATACCAACACCAAGCGCGCCGGCAAGCACCATCAGCGAACTTAAATTCACACCCAATGTCTGCAGAATAATTGCGACACCTGTAATGACAAGAACATATCTTATTATTGTAGCAATGGAATTTCCTACACCGGGGCTGATGTGGCTTCTTTTTTGTAATACATCGAGTGTAAGATTTTTGATCTTTGCGGTAAAAAATAAAAGCAGGAATAAAAAGAAAAGCACATTCAATATCAGCCAGACTGTGATATTAGTCTCCCCGATATTGAAAAGATGAATGCTTAAATATGATTTTACAGATTCTATGAATTTTTCCAGGTCACTCATACCTCACAAAAGATTTTTAGAGTTTACCATCGATCAGGTTATTGTACAGCTCTATGTATTTCATTGCCGACTTACCCCAGGAAAAATCTGCCGACATTCCGCGGTGCATAACTTCCATCCATCTCTCTTTATCATTATACAAAGCTCCTGCGCGTTTGATTGCATCGAATAATGCCGCGCTCGTAAATTCCTCAAAGGTAAAACCATTCCCTGTCTCGTTATCATCGTTAAAATCAAACACCGTGTCAGCCAATCCGCCAGTTTTTCGTACGATGGGAACCGTTCCATAATTCAGACTGTACATTTGATTCAAACCACAGGGTTCGTAATACGAAGGCATTAGCGTCATATCGCATCCTGCCGTGATCAGGTGAGCCAGCTCATTGCTATAACCTATGTATGATAGAAATCTATCCCTGTAAAGCCTGTCCGCCGCTTTAAAGAAATCTTCATACTTATCTTCACCGCTTCCGAGCAGCACAAACTGAAAGCCTTCCGCCATCACATTCGTAAGGATCGGCTCAAGAAGTTCGAAACCCTTCTGCCCGGCAAGCCTGGTGACTATGCCGATAGTAGGAGCGTCCGGATTAAAATTTCTCTCGATCCTTTTAAACAGCTCGATCTTATTCTTTTGCTTCAGGCCTATGGTATCCCAATCATACGTGTACCTGATGATGGGGTCCTTATCCGGATTCCATAAGTCGGTATCGATGCCATTCAGGATGCCGAATAAATGATCCTTCCTGGCGGAAAGCACTCCATCGAGACCTGCTCCGTATTCGGGGGTTTGTATTTCTTTCGCATAGGTAGGGCTTACAGTGGAAATTGCATCCGCGTAAATAATGCCTGCCTTCAAAAAAGAAAATGTACCGTTGAATTCGTAATGACCTCCCGGGTAATAATCATCGGGGGATAGGTTAGCTTTGGCAACCGTCTCAGGCGCAAATCTTCCCTGGTATCCTATGTTATGAATGGAAAGCAATGATCTGGTGTTTTCAAAAAGTTTGTCCCAGATGTAATTTGTTTTAAGAAAGACCGGTATGAGCGATGTCTGCCAGTCATTGCAGTGCATTATGTCAGGTGCCCATTTCATCCGCTGCAGTGTTTCGAGCACTGCAAGCTGGAATAATATGAACCTTTCATCCTCATCCTCATCACAGGTATAAACCGTCTCCCTGCCAAAATAAAACGGGCAGTCTATGAAAAATACCTGTACATTGCTGTCCGGTAAATGCGATGTCGATACCGAAAAAGTGATCCCCTTACCATCTAGCGCGACGGGGATATCCTGTAATTCACCTTCGGGAATTATGTTATGCTCATCTATCTTGATGTTCTTATAGAGCGGGAGAAAGACCTTTACCTCGCATCCCTGCGCTTCCAGGGCTTTTGGTAGTGACCCGCACACATCGGCCAGGCCGCCTGTCTTCGCGAAGGGGGCGCATTCACTTGCCGCTAAGCATACTTTAATATTCCCGTTTTCCGGCATCAGCGGTTTTAAAATTTTGTTTCCAGGATGTACGGAAGCATCTGTCTCCAGGACGGCCAGTCGTGCGGCACGTCAAATCCCCAGAGGTCCAGTGTATGAGGTATCTGCTTGGCGTTCAGCACGTCAGACAGCCTGCTCGAAGCTTCAGGGTTCTCGTAATTTCCCTGCCCTGTGACGATGTATATGTTCTTGTCATCCTTCATCTGTGAAATGATATTCTCGTCTTCCAGGTTCGGCAGATAGTGTATCGGTGAATTAAAATAGCATATCTCATCGAAATAACCCTTGGCGTAATCCGACAGGTCATATGAACCGCTCATCGCGATCGTACCCGCGAATATATCCGGTCTCCTGAAAAATGTATTAGCCGCGTGGAGAGCGCCGAGCGATGCCCCGGTAGTCACGATCTTATTCAGTCCGCCGCTGTCCCTGTGAATGTATGGCACCACTTCATTAACAATGTACTCGTTGAATTGCTGATGACGGATAGCTTTATCCTTCGGGTGCATCTCGTCATTCAGCCAGCTCTCGCTGTTGATGCTGTTGATGGAGTAAACTCTGATCTTCCCGCTGTCGATAAGGGGGCGGAGCTCTTCTATCAGGTGAAATCTTTCATACTCCAGGAAATCAGCCGCCGCTGTCGGCAGCATCAGAAGCGCGAAACCATTATCGCCGTACGCGACTGCTTCCATTTCCTTATCGAGGTTTGGGCTATGCCACTTGGTTATTTCTCTTCGCATTTAATACTTTATATGATTTATATTATGAAACCGGACTTTACAGACTTGACAAACTTTACGAACTTCTTACTGCGCCTCCTGCGACACCGCCTTGAGGAATGACAAGCTCCTGCCCGACCTGTATGTTGTCCGGACTGCTGAGTTTATCCTTATTTGCTTCGAATATCATTCCGTACTTATTAGCGTCTCCGTAATATTGCTTCGCGATGGAGCTTAATGTTTCGCCGCTCTGGACTGT
>JAEYVS010000163.1 GCA_023429265.1 Bacteroidota bacterium
TTAAGGTGGATTACACCAACTCAAACATTATGTATGCTGAATCTCAGAATGGGGGAATAGCTCGAAGCACAAACGGAGGGAATACTTTCACATCAATCAGAAGCGGTGTAGACTTTTCACGTACAAACTGGAATACTCCTTATATCCTGGATAGAATTAATTCATCAACGTTATACATTGGTACTTTCAGAATTTTTAAATCAACCAATAGAGGCAGCTTATGGTCAGCCATCAGCCCTGACCTGACTCGTGGACCTAATGGAAGGCTTGGTACCATAACTTGTATATCTTCCGCTCCATATTCGGGAAGCACAGTAATATATGCAGGTACTGATGACGCTAAGCTCTCGGTAACAACGAATGGAGGCACAAGCTGGACGGATGTGAGCGGCAGTCTTCCAAACAGATATATGACGGATGTAATAACAGACATTAGAAACCCTGCTATAGCATATGTTTCGCTCAGCGGATATACTCTTGACCAATCGACACCGTATATTTTCAGGACGACTAATTTTGGAGCTTCCTGGACGAGTATTACGGGAAATCTTCCCCAGGTTCCGGTGAATTCCCTCATTATCGAAGAGTCACGTGATTCCATACTTTTTGCGGGAACGGATGCAGGGGTTTATTATACCACAAATCTTGGCGGTACCTGGAATGCCGTTGGTACGGGTCTTCCAAATGCTCCGGTATTCGATATAAATTATCACCATCCATCGAAGACACTGGTAGCAGGTACACACGGTCGCTCATTGTTTTCCATCGATGTAACAGATATAGTGGTCGGAGTTCAGAATATAAGCTCAGTAGCAGAATCCTATTCACTCAGCCAGAACTATCCTAATCCGTTTAACCCGGTGACCAAAATAAAATTCAGCATACCTTCAGCAGGCAATGTAAAGATTTCAGTGTATGATGTTTCAGGAAAGGAAGTCAGAGTTTTATTGAATGAAAGAAAAGATACCGGTACATACGAGATGGATTTCAACGGATTTAATCTGTCCAGCGGAGTATATTTTTACACTATAGAATCAGGAGAGTTTAAAGAAACAAAAAGAATGATGCTTGTTAAGTAATGTAATAACGGATAATATTTTTTAAAGGGGCGAAAGCCCCTTTTTCATTTGAGTTTAATCCTAAAGCATAATTTTTTATTTTACATATATGAAAACTTTATTAATAAATGGAAAAGTCTGGCTTCACAAAAATTACTTTGCTGAGGCAGTGGGATTTGATTCTTCAACAGGAAAGATAGACTTCGTAGGAATGAATTCTGATGCTGTCGACAAAAGCCCCGATTATGATGAAATGATTGATGTTAAAGGTAAGCTTATTATGCCGGCATTTATGGAGGGGCATTGCCATTTAATTAAGGGGTCGATAGTTAATAGCGAGGTTAATCTAAGAAGTGCAGCAACAAAGCAGGAGTTTATCGATATTATAAGAAAATATGCAGTAGCCAGCGAGGGGTGGATTCAGGGAGGTTATTTTGCTGACGCCGGGTTAAAAGAGGACTTTACAATCGACAGAAAATTCCTGGATGAGATTTGTCCTGATAGACCTATGTTTATATCGAGATTTGATTATCATTCCGCAATAGTAAATTCTAAAGTAATTGAAGAGATCGGGTTGGAAAGTAAAAAGGGTGTTTTCCCAAAATCCGACCTGGTGGAAGATAAAAACGGTGAACTAACCGGGGAAGTCAAAGAGGATGCACGCACTTACATATGGCAGAGTATTCCAAAGTGGAGCATCGCAAAACAGGCTTGGGCTCTGAAGGAGGAAATATCACGGCTTCATTCAATGGGCATAACGTTCGTCTCAGATATTACCCTCCCTGAGGATCTTGATGTGTACAATGATCTTCTGAGCAGGAGCGAGTTAAAAATATTCATAGATTCGCGCCTTCCTTTCAATGAAATTTTAAACATTGATGAGCATAAAAAAAGATTTAGCGTTTTTAAAGATAATATAAAATTCCAATCACTGAAAGCATTTTATGACGGATCGCTTTCAAGTGAGACAGCGTATTTCCACGAAAATTATACAGGGACGAATCATAGCGGTTCCAGGACGGAATTCGTAAATAGCGGGGATTTTTTGAAATATGCTGAACTTATAGACCTCGCCGGGTACAGGATGTCAGTTCACGCGATTGGGGATAAGGCTGTCACCGAACTGCTTGACCTCAATGAATATTTACGGGATAGGCTTGGAATAAAGGACCGGAGATTTAGAATAGAGCATGCTCAGCATGTTATTGAGCAGGACCTTGACAGATTTAAAAAACTTGATGTGATCGCATCCGTTCAGCCGTGGCACTTATTCAGCGATGCAAAGACAGCATTAGCAAAGGTAAAGTATCCTGAAACAACCCATAATTATAAGAGATTATTAGATCGTGGAGTATGCGTCTGCTTTGGGACGGATTTTCCCATAGTTGGTGAAAATCCATTGGAGAATATATATTACGCAATGACCAGGAAAGCTGAGGGATTGGATGAGGAGTTTTACCCTGAGCTGAGAATGTCGCTCGAGGAATGTCTCACCTGCTATACCGTTAATAACGCTTATGCTTCAGGCGAAGATAATCGCAGAGGGAGATTAAAAGAAGGATTTATCGCGGATGTGGTAGTTATTGAAAATCTGTTTGAACTTTCCCCGTCTGAAATCAAAGAAGCAAAGGTATCAATGACATTCTCAAACGGGGAAAGGGTTTTTTAGTCCTTTTTGAGGATAGCTTCCAGGTAAACATTATTGCCATTTAATACCATATCATCCATTTGGTAGACCCATTTAAGCAGTCTGCCATCCTGTAATTGCGCATTTGAAGAAAGCACATCATATGAGAATTCGATATTATAAACAGCTTCCTTACCTTTGAACATTTCGGCTACCCCCTCCATCAGATTAGCATAAGTCGAATCATTTTCTGTCTCCTGCTCACGGCTATCCTCCTGTAAATATGAAAATTTCAAATTTTCTCCCTGATCTTCGTATAAAACAGTAACTTTACCGGACAAAACTTCATCCCTTGAAGAACCCATACTTATTCCAAGTAGATCTATGCGGTCAAAGTCATATCGAATGTACATTGTTTTGGAAGAGTCCTCATTAGTTGTAGAATAAATTTCTTTTAGTACCAATCCATCGACATTTGAAAGTTTCTGTTTGAAATCGCTTATGAAATCATCATCATTATAAAGTGAATCTCTTACCTCAATTACCCTTGAGGAATCACCAATGGTTGCAAAAGCCATCATTACATCAAAAAAGGTCTTATCAAAATTCAGTATGACAAACTCGGAACCTGAACCATCTTTATTGACTTTAATATTACGTGTGATATTTATGCAGGATGTTAAATTAAGGCATAAAATCAAGATTATAGATAATAAAGCGAATTTCTTCATTATTTTTATGGAATTTTAAAGTTAATATTGTTGTCACATAAAATACCAAGAAACGTATAATATAACAACAAACTTCAATATGATTTCACGGTAATAAAATGGATGTGACTAATTTAAAAAATCTTTCACTTATGCAAAAAATTTCCCTCGGGTTTGCGGTTATTATGCTGTTTATGATACAGTCGATATGGGTCTTGATGGTGGGTACTGCCATAACCGATGAAGTTACGTCTGACAGATTCCGTGAGTTTGTAATTAGAAAATATAACCAGCTTTATTTCGATTCCTCTCCCAGGCAGGATTCCGAGCAGGTACAGGCTATGCAGGACCTGTATGACGTAAAGAATCACGACCTGGCATTGTCATTCGACATACCGAATAAAGAAATATCAGGTGTTATGGTTATGGATGCTCAATCAATTTCTGACACCCTGAATACCATATATTTGAATCTATTTGATAATATGGTCGTGGATAAAGTCACATTGAACGGGGAAGTTGTATCCTATGAGAGGGATAATACATACCTGATGGTGAATTCACGGAACCTTGTTAAAAAATTTGACGATTTTGAGCTCGAGATTACATATCATGGTAAGCCCGAAAATAAGGGCTTTGATTCATTTTCATTCAAGACTTTCGATAATTATCCGGCTATATATACACTCAGCGAACCTACATACGCGCCTACCTGGTGGCCCTGTAAGGATGTACCGAGGGATAAATTCACCCTTACAATTGCTATGACTGTTCCGGAAGAACTCACGGCTGCTTCAGCGGGTCTATTAAAGGAAGTCGTGGAAAATAGCGACGGAACGAAGACTTTCATCTGGGAGTCAAGGTATCCAATAACTACATACCTGGTGGCTTTGCTGATAGGGAAGTATGACTACTGGACTGACGAATATACATCGCTTGACGGGACAAAAAAGATGCCTGTGGAGTTTTATTCCTATCCGAATCTAACTGAGAACGCAAAACTTGACTGGGCTCCGACCGTTGAGATGATAGAGTTTTACGCAAATCTATTCGGAGAATATCCCTTCATAGACGAAAAATACGGTATGGCGACATTCGGATGGACCAGCGGAGCTATGGAGCACCAGACACTATCGAGTATGGGATATCTAACCGTTACAGGTAATGGATATTTCGAGCCGGTTGTAGCGCATGAATTAGCGCACCAATGGTTTGGAGATGCGGTATCGCCGGCTACCTGGAAGGATATCTGGCTTAATGAAGGCTTTGCATCGTACTCCGAAGCGCTGTGGAAAGAGCATAAGGGCGGTCCCGAAAGTCTCATAGATTATATGAGAAAGGAAGATTATGGATATTTCTTTGGAACAGTATATGATCCTCAAGGAGACATATTCAGTTCAACCGTATATCAGAAAGCCAGCTGGGTACTGCATATGCTGCGAGGAGTAGTAGGTGATGAAAAGTTCTTTGAGATAGTCCGGACTTATTATGAGGAATATAAATATAAGACCGCAACAACCGCTCAGTTTATCGCCGTGTGTGAAAAAGTAGCAGGACAGAACCTGGGCTATTTCTTTGAACAGTGGGTATATAAAGGCACGGGACGCCCCAGCTATGAATACTCCTGGGTGGCTGATGAGTATGACGGGCAGGAGGGAACTGATGCTTATATGCTAAGGCTTACACTTGAACAGAAACAAGAGGGTAAGGATAACTGGGAGCTGTTTAAAATGCCTGTAAAGATTACTGTGCTTACTGACAAAGGTGAACAGGAACTGTCATTTTTTAACGACCAGAAAAGACAGGTTTTTGCGCACCCGGTAAAAGGAAAGCCATTGAAGGTTTACATCGACAGGGACTCCTGGATATTAAAGAAAGTAAAGGAAGTCAAAGATTAAATCAAAATATTTAAAAGAAAAAGGCTGCTCACAATAATAATGAGCAGCCTTTTTAAATACGGACAGAAAAATTAATTCAAGTAATCGCTAAACTCTTTTCCTGCCTTAAACTTGATTGTATTTTTAGCAGCGATCTGTATTGACGCGCCTGTTTGAGGGTTCCTGCCGGTACGGGCTGCCCTGCGGCCTTTTGAAAATGTACCGAAACCTACGAGACTAACCTTTCCACCCTTTTTTAAAGCCTTCTTTACACTGGTTGTAAAGGATTCCAGGGCTGCTTTTGCTTCCGTCTTGTTGATACCGGCATCCCCGGCGATCTGGTTAATTAATTCTTCTTTGTTCATTTTGTAATGGGTTTTAATGAGAAAGTAATTTAATTACAAAAATAACCTCATATTGTTTAAAAATCAAACGTTTTCCCGCTATCTATGTTGAAATCGTTTTATGTCTTTATTTATATCTGCAATACCTATATATTTGTTTTTAGTAGAAGAAAGAAGCTTTAAGAGGATTATTCAATGCCAAAGATGTATGTTTCAAATAAAGATGAAACAATAAGACTGTTCAAAAACCCAATTCTGGAGTATTTTTCACATATCCATCCGATTACTCCTATTGTG
This sequence comes from Bacteroidota bacterium, assembly GCA_023429265.1. Classification (GTDB taxonomy): domain Bacteria; phylum Bacteroidota; class Ignavibacteria; order Tepidaquicellales; family Tepidaquicellaceae; genus JAEYVS01. The sequence goes on from JAEYVS010000163.1 coordinate 5,914, forward strand.
GTTTTTGTTCCTGTAGCGCTGTACCTTCTCTTCATAGGTTTTGGGCGGGTAGCTTTTTTACCCGGAATATTATGCTTTGTGGGCGGTGTCATTGCCTGGACATTATTCGAATATGTCTTTCATAGGTGGGCTTTTCATTATCACCCAAAATCCGATTGGGGTAAAAACATTCATTTTCTCGTTCACGGGATACATCACGACTATCCGAGGGATAGCACAAGGCTTGTAATGCCATTGCTTGTGAGTGTGCCGCTTGCTGTGTTATTCTATTTTATTTTCATGTGGCTTTTTGGTGATTACGGTTTTACGACATTCTCCGGGTTTGTCCTGGGGTATGTTTCATATGACTCAGTTCATTATGCAACTCATCATATGAGAATGAACGGTAGGATAGGAAAGTTCTTGAAGGAGTATCATTTAAGACATCACTTCCAGGATGACAATACTGCTTACGGAGTCAGCAATCCTATGTGGGATTACGTATTCAGAACTACACCCAAGACTATGAAAAAGAACAACGAGGATGGAAAAAAGATCATAGTTGGGAATTAAAAAAATAAGAGTTTTTACGGGGCGGCGCTTTATCAATCCAAATAGCATTGTTGAAGAGCCGCTTTTTATTTAGGATAATTGAAACCTTACAATAAGATTTGAAGGAAAAAATACAAAAAGATTCAATCCCTGAACCGGTAAATGTTAACGAAGGAAATGAAGTGCCGGAATTTTTGATTGAATACAATAACAGGTTCAAGTTTATTGTGGAAAATATGGGGCAGGGTCTTATATTTGTAGATAATGATGATATCATACGTTATGTGAATAAGAGATTTTGTGAAATGGTGGGTTATGAAAGCAGTGAACTTACCGGGCGCACCTCAGACGTACTATTGGTTGAACTGTCTGACAGAAATATACTCCAGGAAAAAAAACAGCTGAGATTTAAAGGAGTTTCGGATACATACATACTCAGGAACAAGACTAAGACCGGAGATGTGATATGGATAGAGATAAACGGGACATCCATCAAAGATGATGATGGAAAAGTTATTGGCACGGTCGGGATTATGTCCGATATAACGGAAAGGCTGAAGAATGAACAGCGTGAAAAGAACAGTCAGAAGATCCTGGAAGCAGCCAATAAATGCGCAGAAAAGTTTCTGGCAATGGAAGATTTTAATGAAACGGTAAATGAAGTTTTGACGCTGTTAGGCGAAGCTTCGGGCGTGGATAGAGTCTGCATTTATGAGAATTTTGAGACCGAAGGAGCGTTGTACACCAGCCAGACAATGGAGTATGTTAAGGAAGGAGTTAAGTCTCATCTTTATTCCCCCGAGTATCAGAGCATTTCATACTCAAAGAATAAACTCAATAGATGGATGGATACCCTCAGTAAGGGAGAAGCTATCTACGGTGATGTGAAAATGTTTCCTACCGAAGAAATAGAATTTTTGAAATCGCTTAATTTAAAGTCAGTAGTTGCCATACCGGTATTTTTATCAGGGAAATGGTGGGGATTTCTAGGATTTGACGAGTTTAATGAAGACCGTCAGTGGTCTGAAGCCGAAATAGAAGGGCTAAAAAAAGCTGCCATCGGGATTGGACGGGGCCTTGAAAATTGGCTGGCAAAGAATTTCCTGAAGAAAAGTGAAGAGGATTTCCGTCATCTTTTTGAGTATGCCCCAACCGGGGTAGTTGTCAGAACTATTGATGGAGTATTTATGCGCGTAAACCAGGCGTTTTGTGATATGGTGGGCTATTCCTCTTCAGATTTGATTGGAAAGCATTATAGATCAATAACTCATCCCGAAGACATTGAGAAAGAGCTGGAAGTAGCTGAAATTTTAATAAACGGTGAAGCACCCTATACCCAGCTGGAGAAAAGATACATACGAAAAGATGGTGATATAATACACACGCTGCTGCAGGTATCAATTCAAAAAGACCAATCCGGTATTCCAATACATTTTACTGCGCACATTACTGATATTACGGAAAGAAAATTCATTGAGAGAGAAAGAGTCGACATTGAAAGGATTTACCGGACAATTTTCGAAAATGCGAATGATGCCATTTTTATAGAAGATGAAAATGAGAACATAATAGATGCAAATGCACACGCGGCTGAGCTGACCGGGTATTCAAAGGAAGAGCTTTTGAAAATGCGTACAGTGGATCTCCAGCCAAAAGAGTATGAGAAGTATGAAATGCGTCACGATGACAGGTTCGATACCAGGATAATACATAAGGATGGAAAGACTTTGGATGTCGAGCTGACTGTCTCTGAAATTAAGCAGGGTGACAAGGTATTACTGATATCAATAGTACGTGATATGACGGAAAAGAAAAAAGCTGAAGAGGAAATGAAGGATGCTAAAGAGAAAGCGGAGGAGTCAGACAGGGTAAAGTCGCATTTTCTCGCGCAAATGTCTCACGAGATCAGGACACCAATTAATGCCATCATAGGTTATTCTCAATTAATAAAGGAAGACCTCGAAGACAAAGTAGATGAAGAAACAAAGAGTAATTTTGAAATAATCGAGTCGGCCAGTCAGAGGCTGATGAGGACTATAGACCTTATACTTAGAATGTCTGAAATACAAACCGGTAATTACAAGTTTATCCAAAAAGAGATCGACCTTAATGAGCAGTTGGAAACCCTATGTAAGCAATTCAGGATCACTGCTGATAATAAACAGCTTGGGTTTGATTTTATAAGCAATACTAAAGATGCAAAAGTAACAGGGGATGAGTTTAGTATAATCCAGATTTTCAGTAATTTAATCGGGAATGCCCTGAAATATACGATTGAGGGAAGTGTAAAGGTCGAGGTAAACAAAAACGGGAAAGGAGTTTTTGTAAAAGTCTCGGATACAGGCATCGGTATTTCCAAAGAATACATACCGCACGTATTCCAGGTCTTTTCACAGGAGGAGCAGGGGTATACCAGAAAATTCGAAGGCAACGGGCTTGGGCTTGCGCTGGTTAAGAAATACTGTGAGATGAATAATGCAGAAGTAGAAGTAGAAAGTGAAAAGCATAAAGGCTCAATCTTTACTGTACACTTTCCAAATTAAAAAAGCGGGAGAATATTAATCCCCCCGCTAAAATAGTTTACTAGTTATTCAATACTGCCACTATTACGTTAATGACTATTCCTAATCCAAATCCTACGAGCGCCCACGTACATGCAGATTTTGCGGCAACAGGCTCTTTATCTTTCTTTACAAAGTAGATAATGGCTCCCGCCAGCGGAATACAAAATGATAATATCTTTAGACCAATATTAAGGTCTTCCGCGTTTGTTGCTCCGCCGGTATTATATTACGGTGGAGGAGGTGTTGGAGGTACTCCGGGTGTTCCTTGATCTGACATTTTTTTTATTTTTAATTTATAAAAAGTAAGTTTTGATGATTTTACTGTTACTTAATGAATTCAAGGATTAAAGACCCAATCCATTTCCCTATCAGGGATGCCAGCGACATTAGTCCAACCCCGTATGTAAATCCGGTTATTAAGCGGAGAGTGTTATTACTCTCCCTATTCATAAAAGCCTGGGTCAGCCCATCTACAATAGTAGGTAAAATAAAAATGAAAGTCCATAACCACGAAAGGTATATAAGATCGAATACAAAAAACGGCATACTCAAAAATCCGATGTACGTACCGGTGCAGCGTGCACACACCGGGAATTGCTTGCCTTTGTAGAAAAACGAGCGGCTTGGTATCCTGTGGCACGATACAAGTGCTATGTCGGATAATTTTATTTTTTTCGGACTATTTACTGTATTTTCCATTTACTACTGCTTTGGTGTTTTAACTGCCTTCGTAATGCGGTTTCCTCCCATTAATACCGCCACGGGTTTTAGTGGGTCTATGTTTTCACAGATTATCTTAATTGTTGCGGTAAGCGGTACTGCCAATAGCATACCTACTATACCCCATAAGAATCCCCAGAATATAAGCGCGATCAGAATTAGAACAGGGCTGAGATCCAGGCTCTCCGAAAATACCATCGGCTCCAATCCGTTTCCAACAATATTCTGAGCAACTACTAGTAAGACCAGTAATATAATGGTGGAAAGGAATGAATCGAACTGCACAAGAGAAAATAAGACCGGAAAAACTGTCCCTACCAAAGAGCCTACATTTGGGATGAAATTTAAAATAAATGCAAGGAATCCCCAGAATATAGGGAAGTCCATCCCAAAAAGCCACGTGATCAATGCATATAATGACCCAATTAGCAAACTTATTAGCGACTTCTTGACAAGGTATGTCCTGACACTTTTTGTTATGTTATCCAAAAGATGTTTTATCCTGTCAGCATTTGCTTTCGAGAACGCGCGATACATCTTCGGTCCGCTGTCCCCTGTACTGCCAAGAAGAAAAAGCATAAACAAAAGAACCATTACAACATTTCCAAAAAGATTAAAGAATACCCCCGCAAACCCACCCATAAAGCCGGAGACAGTACTAAATGTAAGGATGTTTGACACATTCAGGTCATCAGGATTAAATCCCATTCCAACAGCAATGTCATTAACATATTGCATCAATCCGGTGGTCTTCTGGTTAAATTTTTCCTCATACTTTGGAAAATCTACCATAAATGATTCTACGCTATTGTAGATTATAAAAGATATTATTCCTAAAAGCAAAGCGCAGCAAATAACCACAACAAATAAAGATAATGCCATGGGGACTTTCTTCTCCATCAGGAATACAACAGCCGGACGGAAAATAATGGACAATAAAACAGCAACTATGAATGGAAGTAAAACCGAAGCTAAGAAATAACTTGTTATTCCTATGATAAAAAGCACAATTATTCCCAGGAATAGAATTACAATATCTTCTTTTTTCATAATAGACTAATGCCGGCTTTTATCAGTTATTCAAAAATAATCATTATAAAGCTTTAAATCGTTAAAATAATTCAAGAAATGGAAACTTTTGCCTGGAGCCGATAACCATTATTTTGGTTATTATCCGTTTTTCAATACATCTTCTATCTGTCGGATTGCCTCATCCACCTTTCCTTTCGGAGCGTTTGTCTCCCAGGTGAGCTCATATTCCCCGTCTTTTGCGATTATCTGAGCATCGACATAAAATTTAACTATGAACCTCTTCTCTCCCCGCACTCTGTATCCATCCGGGATTCCCGTTATCTCAATGTCATTTCCGGCAATTTCACTTTTGAATTTCTCTTTAAGCTTTGCAAGAGATTCTAAAAGCTCTTGTTTAGTTTTTCCGGGTCGTTCAATTATCTTTACCATTTTATCAATTTTAATTTATTAATTTTGCCTTAATTGTTTAATTCGAAGACCGTCATTTGAATCTTTAATAAGAGTATTGAGTCTTCTTTCACGGGTAGTATCCTGTTTTGCGCTCATAACATACCATAAAGATTGTTTACGGTATGATGGAGGTTGAGATTGGAAAAATTCCCACGCTTTCTTTCTTGATTTAAATTTCTTTTCGTACTCACGTGGTAATTTAATATTCTCCTGCTCAAACGAATAATTATTAACTCTGTTTTCGGTTACTCTTTTATATTCCTTCATTCCCGCAGGCTGCATCAGTCCGTCTTTAATAAGCTTTTTAAACCTTTTTAATGTTAACCTGGCTCCAGTTGCTGTTCGGACGGCGCGGTGTGTAGCGGTTCTGAAAGCTTTCGTCATCTATCTTGTGTCTAATACCGTCTATCCATCCAAAACATAAAGCCTCATCAACGGCTTCATCAGGTGTTACGGTTTTCTTACCTATAGCTTTTTTATAAAAACCGATGACCAGCTCGTCTCTTTTCTTGTGGTTCTCTATAAACCACTTCCTCAGGTCCTCCCGTGTTTTAAAGAATTTTGGCTTTAGCTTAGATTTCATTGCAATAATCCCTTATCTTTTAATACTTTTTCCTCATCTCCGGAAATGTATGCAAATATTTTAGGTATTTCATCCTGTATTCTCAAAAAATATATTACGACAAAGTCTATCTGAATATCATTTTCATTTTTCCTGTAATATGAATCCCAGTGAACCTTAGCAAGATAATGAATTTCATCGAGCTCCTGAATGTGGAGTGATAATATCTTCATCGATGTGGTGCCTATATTTCGGTAATGCTCGTAACCTTTAGGGATCATCTTTAGGAATTCGTCATCATTTTTTCCGCATATAACACCTCTAGGGCTTGATTCCACAAAACATTCAGCAAAAGAAGATGCCGCTTCTTTGGCGTTTATATCTTCGGAATGAATTGCCCGGTTAAATCTCTCCTCGTATTCCGTAAAGAATTTTTCTATTTCAGCTTTCATTTATTAGTTCGTTTAATTTATTCATTACATTCCAGTTGCGGGTAGTCGTAGAGACTTTAAGCTTTTTGTCGAATGTGCCAAGGACAGCTTTATCGTAGCTCACTTTTGGATCGCGGATGGTATATATCTCTTTGTTATGATAATGAAAGATTTCCTGCGGGTTAGTTAAAGACTTTAAAAGCTTTACATTTTCTACCGTTAATTTTTCCTTGAGCATTGTTATATAGAGCAATTTACCTGAATCAATATCCTTTTTCTTGAAAGGCGCTGCTTTTATAATATCATTCATTTCTTTTCCGGTCCTAACCATTATCTCAACATCGTGTCCGAATGATTTTTTTATCAAAGCAGAGGCATCTTTTTCTAAACTAGATGGGCTTTTTTTGACCGTGCTGAATAAAACATTCCCGCTCTGAATGTATGTTTTCACATCTTCATATCCAGCATCCGTAAATGCAGCAGCCAGCTCCTTCATAATTATTTTCTTTGAGCCGCCGACGTTTATACCGCGGAGAAATGCGATGTATTTCATTTAATTCTTTGGCTTATTTTTAAAATTTCTTGAATAACTTTAGAAATGTAAAGATATCCATAATTGGCAGTAATTGGGTTTTTAGCTAATACATAACTTTGCGGAGAGGGAGGGATTCGAACCCTCGATGAGTTTCCCCATGCCGGTTTTCGAGACCGGTACATTCAACCACTCTGCCACCTCTCCTGATACTAAGAATATAACTTAATTCCTAAATTGTCTTTCTTTCTTCCATCGGCACATAAATATAGCACTCTGAATCTTCCTCGTCACCCTTGAAATTCTCATCGTAGAGCTCAAAGTTAGGTGTCCCGTTTAGTTTATAACCTGAGTTTTTGACCCAGTCACCATATACATATTGAATTGTCTCCATGAAACGGCTGATGGGTCCTTTATGTGTGAACACCGCGTAGTATCCCTCTGGAATTTCACCCGATGCCATACCCTCCGGAAGATTCTCAAATCCATCCACTTCCACCGCGGCTACATAATCCATTTCCCGGTCTTCCTTCGGACCAAAAGGATTTATTACTCCGTAACAAACATTTGGATTCACACGGTTTGGAATTTCATCCATTATGGGCACGAACTTATCCCACAGCTGAGGAATCTCACCTTGCTCTGCATATCCGGAATACATCATCCCCGCAAATTTAAATCCCGGTCGGGTCTCAAAGCGTGGCTCTAATTTTTTTGCTTCCATTTGTTGTTTTCAATTGTTGTTTATTTTTTAAATATAATGTTATAACTTAATATTCAGAGGGGATACCATTCTAAAGTTAAATCCAAAACTTAATCAATTACGATAATATGAAAAAATTATATAACTATTTCACGTCTTTTAGTATTATACTGATTATTGCCGGAATGATTGTTTCCACACAGTCGGGATGTTCAAATGACCCGACAGGTAATAATCCCATCTTTGGTGGCACCGAGTATGACCGCGAAGCCGCCAAAATTACAATGACACTTGCATCCCTGTGCTATGTGAATGAAAATAATCCGGCTTTTATCAAGGATTCCCTCAAGGTCCAGCTTGCAATGCAGAATTATTCTACGCAGGGTAAGTGGAAACTTGCCTGGGGACCTGCTCTTAGTTCTGATAATGCTAATATGATGTACATCGCCAAAGACACCACTCAGAGCCCTACCGCATATTGCCTGGCAATCCGTGGTACCGATTGGTGTTTCGTCTCGAATATTATACAGGATCTATATGTCTGGAACCAGCTTCCTTATCCATATGGCACAGCTCACGATACAGTGAAGGTAGCGCAGGGAACACTTGGAGGTTTGGATACATTGCTGCAGATCACCGATCCGGAAACAGGTCAGACAGTTCAGCAATTTCTAAACTCTCTTCCAACCGAAGGTGCTGATTTTTACATAACAGGTCATAGTCTAGGCGGAGCGCTCGCTACCATATTTACATCCTGGTTCCTGGATGCAGGATTTGGAGCGAAATTTAGAATGAAATCTTACACTTATGCCGCCCCGAGTGTAGGGAATGAAGGATATAGGGTATATTTTGATAACCTTATTGTTTCCAATAATGCTCAAAGCTTCAGGCTGATTAATTCACGTGACCTTGTCCCGAGATTCTGCGCTAATTTGCAGGCGATTATTGATGACCAGATCCCGACTACGCTTCCACCTCTTGTCACGGCGACAGTAGAGACAGTCCAGAATTACTTTTCCGATTCAATTGTGTATAAGAATGTTGCATCCACAATTGATATAGGTACGTATATACCAAACAATTGCCCCGGGAGCCCCGGCGACCTGAATAACTATGAATGCTGGGTAGGCTTCGAGCACGACCATAATAATTACCTGAGGCTTTTGCAGGCGGATACTACATCTTTTTATTATGCGGATTGTTCTTCCTTGGGCTGGACACGTTAGCGCTAAATTGGCTGTTTCTCAACAGGAATATTTTGATCTGAATATATCTGCTCCAGCATTGGGCGCTGGAATTTCAAACTTATGACGTAAATTGCAGCGCTCAAAAATAATGTGATTCCTATGCCTATCATCACCGGCTCTATTCCAGTGGATTTCGCGAGAAATCCCAGCAGCATCATTATTACTGAAGAGAATCCCCACGACATCATTGTATTCACTCCCAGTACCCTTCCGCAAACTTCTTTGGATGACAGAAGCTGAAGTAAGGTATTACCAATTCCCATTGTGGCAATAAACGAAAAATCGACTCCCATTGCGAAAATAAAGCTGAGCCAGAGCTCACGTGAGAATGCAAGACCGATTATGCTGATACCCGAGATGACTGCGCAGGCGATCATAAACCAGAGTAAGTGACGGGTGGACTTTCTTCTGCCCAGGTATATCCCCGAAGTCAGGCCACCTACCGCGCCGGCAATGAATAGTATACCGAGTTCGGATGATGTACCGCTCAGGAAATCTTTATCGATTAGAGGCATCTGGAAAGAAACAAACACAAATACCAGGCTTATTATGGAAGACATTAGTATTATAGCCATCAGCGGCTTGTATTGAATCGCATAGCTCAAGCCGGTTTTTATCTGCCCGGTGACTGATTCGTTCTTCTTCACAACCGGAGATGCATTGTATTTGACTCTTGATATGGATATCAGGGAGATGAGATTGAAAATAAAAGCTCCAATAAACGCCCCTGCCGCTGTAAAAGCAGAGATTATGAAACTGAAAGAAGAAGAAGCAATAAGCTGCCCTGTCTTGGCATTTGATGCTGCCGCCCCCATAACTCTTGGGAATTCATCCTTATCGGTTACCATATCCTGAACCATTGCTATCATCGAGGGATAATATATGGAATAAAATGAACCCAATAAAAAAGAAAATACAAGCAGAAGAGGGAAGGTGAAGAGCTTGAGAATAAACGATAAAGCGACTGCTAGTGCGAGAGCGACAAATACAAAGTTAAACCGGATAACGATCTTTCTCCGGTTATAATTATCTGCGACCACTCCGCCGAAAACACTGAAAAGGAAAAATGGGACATTTTGGAGAAAGCCTACCAGCCCCAGATCGGCTGACGATCCTGTCATCTCATATGTCAGCCACACCATCGAGAGAAAAGACAGATATACGCTCACAAACACGCTGATATCTGATACAAAATAATGTATTACATTTTTTCTTACTTCAGGCTGCATATTGTTTGATCTTGGAATACGCTCTTGAACTACGCTCTTGAACTACAAAGATAAGAAAATAAATTTTAATTTAGAGGAAATAAAATTTTATTTTATGTTTCATCATAAAACACTACATTTTAAAAAAACCTGAATATTATGCCATCAATAATCTGGGTTGTCATCATTGGCGCAATAGTAGGCGCATCATCAAGGTTCTTAATTCCGGGGAAGGAACAGGATGGAATTATTTTTACTATGGTACTTTCACTGGGAGGAGCTGTTCTGTTTTTCTATCTTGGACAATGGCTTGGCCTCTATGTGGAAGGTGACGCAACTGGATTCTTCAGTGCTTTCATAGGATCGGTGATAGTTGTCTTTATTTATAAGATCCTTTTTGCCAAGCGTATTTAATCGACCGGATTTTCCTGTCTGAACCATTTAATCTAAAAATTATGCTTTCCATCTTATGGAGTATTATAATCGGGCTCATTGTAGGAGCACTGGCGAGGTTTGTCATTCCCGGTAAGGAGAAGTACGGTTGTTTTTTCAGCATTCTGCTTGGTGTGGGAGGCGCGGTACTCTTTACATATCTGGGCAGGTTGCTTGGATTATACCAGGAAGGCGATACAGCCGGATTTTTCGGAGCATTCGCCGGAGCTGTGATCCTGCTTCTTCTGTATAAACTCATTGCCGGCAAAAGGGCTTAATCAAAAGGCTTAATTTGGACACTTCATTCCAATCAGATATTAAAAGATCTTTCTTCTACCTATGGATGCTGTCAGGAATTCTGTTTCTCGCAGGATTGGCTTTTCTATTCGCGGTTGATTCACAAACTATTTACTCCATATCTTCATTCCTTTCAGTTCCGCATACTGACAGCTGTATGCTTTGCGGTATGACCGAAAGCTGTATCAGTATTTCCCGCGGTGACATTTCTAATGCATATCATACAAATGAATTAAGCGTGCATCTCTTTTCACTTCTGTCATTAAATTTAATCATATTACTCACATTTCTTTTTGTAAAACTTAAAAAAGGTAAAACATGAATACACTTAACTTAATATGGGGTATACTTTCGTTAGTAGGGATGTTTGTCGGTTTCATACCCTGTGTCGGGGCTCTTAACTGGCTTGTGATTCCGTTTGCGGGGGTTGGGGTGATTCTGGGCATAGTCGGAATAGTAATTGAAAAAGACAGTAAATCAGGCTCGATTGCCGGGCTGTGTATGTGTCTTGCTGCCGTCATCTTTGGAACCATCAGGCTTGCTCTGGGCGGCGGAGTGGTTTAAAAATTTAGTATAACCCGGGTATCAGAACTTTAGAATATCCTGAAGTTAGTGGCGTAAAATATAATAATTATCAAAGTGATAAATGTAAATGCCTGGATGCTTCTTCTGTCAGACCTTAATCCTGCCTTAAGATTGAAATCCAGGTTCGACTTTATCTCTGTGGGGATCCGGTTAAACCAGGGTATGAATCTGTTTGTGGTTTTGTAGTAGATGTCGAACTTATCCTTGAATGTCGCTCGCAGATACTCTTCTTCGTTTATTATGATCACGTAATATTGAAAAACAAAATATATGAAAGCTGCTATCGGGAGCCAGGGGAATAGAGCATTGCTCATTATTCCAACTCCGCAGTATATCATGATGTTTCCTATGTAAAGTGGATTCCTCATCAGTCCGAATGGTCCCTGGGTCACAAGATTTGACCCTCCTACACCGGTAGTTGTTCGCGACTCGCTACCTATGAATGAAACAGCCCATATTCTCAAAATTTCCCCCGCCAATGCCACGGCAAAACCAATTGCCATTAGATTAAGCACCGGATTCATAAAAAGTATCATCAGGGTTACAAATGGAAGGGGAGTGTAACTCCGGTATTTAAATAAAACTTTTCCTATGGACTTCAAAGCAGTATGTTACTTTATGGAAAAAATTGAAAATGAAAGATTGATGGAGTACTGTTGTCGGCATTTGCAGAGAGTGCGGGATTCGAACCCGCGATGACATTACTGCCATGCACGCTTTCCAAGCGTGTCCCTTCAACCACTCGGGCAACTCTCTGTGAACTAATTAAACAAAAATTACAGGTTTAAATTCCCCCGCAATTCCTCTTAAGCTTACAATTTAACCCGCTTATTTTCTTATTTCAATGAAATAAAGTTACTATTTTAGCAGCAACATTCTCTTTGTTTCCACTACATTTCCTGATGATAAGCTGTAAAAATATACACCGCTGGTAAGACTCTCCCCGCTAAAAGTTACAAAATGATCTCCTGCTTGAAATTCCCGGTTTGCAAGTTCTGCTACCTCTCTGCCCAGAATGTCGTAAACTTTCAAAGAAACCTTGCCCGCTTGAGGTACATTAAAAGTAATAACCGTTGTCGGATTGAAAGGATTTGGATAATTCTGGTTTAATACAAATGAATTCGGATAAGGGGAATCTGATTCATTGTAAGGATACCTGAATGCTCTATAAGAAAATAAACCCGGTTCGAGGCTCATTTCAAATACTATCTGGCCCAAAGGATTTACTTCGGTTACATTTGGCTGCGTTGCTCCCCAGCATATCAAAGTATTGCCATTAGAAAGACGCTGCGCATTTCCCATCGCAAAGCCATAAACTTCTTTGTTATGATTAAATTCCCATACCAGTTTTGCCGTTTTGGTTATCTCATTGAGTTCATATTCTATGGCTCTTGAATAAGGAGGTGAGTGATAATTTCCGTTGTCGAATAGAAGTATCCTGCCCGGTGCTACCCTTCTTGCGTCGTGTTGGTATGAAAATCTTTCAGGGTCATTAATGAAGGTAAATTCATTCTTTTTCCCTCCAAGCCGCCAGATGATTTTCCCCGTCCTCCTGTCGAGTTTCGTTATTTCGTCCAGATGTCTCGATGAAATAAGAAGATGACCATCGTAGTCTCTTTCTATCGAATTGCCATGGATCGGATCTAGTTTTTGCTGTGTAAGATCGATTGATGAGGAAGCGTCAGTGATTTCCATTTCCTCCCAGCTTCTCCATTGATATACCACGTTCTTTTCTTTGTCAAGCTCTTGTATTACCAATCCTATTACACTTGCGCCTGGATGACCTCCCGGTACTATTGTGCTCATATCTACTTTTGTCGAATCATAACTCATTACTAGCATATGTCCGTTGTCCAGGATTATAAGCTCGTGCCCGTCTGTTTCATATCCGTTTCCACATCCTACTGTATCTATTGGATCAAACTTACTGTCTAAAATGATATAACTGTTCGAGAATCCGTTAAAGAATGAATAGGTACCGTTCTTATGCTTTTTGAAATCCAGTGATGTGGAGTTGGATTCGATTGAATGAGCTACCGCACCGGAATTGTCTATTATGGATAAATAGGGAGTATAAGTTTGTGGTCCAAATGGAAAACCGCTTATGAAAATCTTTCCATATGAAGGATTTGTTGAGTTTGTTATTGTTACAGACGAATTAATGCCACGGCTGTAATTCTGTGGAAATAAATTATATTCCATATCCTTTTGTGGGATTGATGTCCTGCCTGTGCTGTAGTCGAAGGAATTATCAGAGATGGATTCATCACGTATTGAAAAAGAAAATGTTCTTCCTTTGATTATATCTCCCCTGGTTGTCCTCATTCCGCTTTGTATTATAACGTTTATGCTCTCAGAGTATACAAAAGGATTGTCCGGCTTGAATATGATTGTTTCAGCGTCTGAAGACAAAAATAACATTCCGGTGTGAGTGCCTGAAATGCTTCCGGTAACTGATATAAGTGTAGAGTCCAGGCTTGATGACTCGATTTTTTCAAAAACGCTTAAAATAATTGTTTCTTCACGGGTGCAGTATTTTGCCCCAGGTTGGGGGGATTGATATATTATGTCAAGCTCTATGGCGAATGCTGAAGTTAAGGGCAATAGCAAAAAGAAAAGGGAGATAAGAAATTGTTGCATGCTTCTAACTTTAATGAGAAAAATTATTTTTTATGTTGAATAACGCTTTATCTCAATAGTACCATTTTTTTCGTTTCCCTGAAATTCTCTGTTCTTAATGTGTAAAAATATACTCCGCTGGAAAGATTCTCAGCATTCCATAATATATTATAATCTCCGGCTGTTAAATTCGTATTAACGAGTTCGTCCACTTTTCGCCCTAATATATCATAAATTTCCAGGACTACGTTTGAGGCCGAAGGTATGTCAAACGATATGTTAGTTGCCGGGTTAAATGGATTGGGATAATTCTGGCTCAGGTTAAACTCCTCAGGTATCTCATTATCCGGCTGCCTGAAATCATAACGTAATGCCCTGTATGTCCAGGATGAATCTTCCTGCGCCATCTCAAAAACAATGTTCCCGTTTGGATCTACCTCGGTTATGCTCGGGTATCCAGTTCCCCAGCCTATTACGGTATTTCCATTCGGGAGCCTCTGGGCATTTCCCATCGCAAAACCGAAAATTTCTTTGTTATGATCGAATTCCCAGACAAGTTCAGCTGTTTTGTTTACTTCGTCCAGTTCGTATTCTACTACCCTTGAATATGGAGGGCTATGATGATTTCCATTGTCAAAAAGAGTGATCCTTCCCGGAGCTACTCTTCTTGCATCGTGCTGGTATGTAAAACCCCTTGTGTCATTAAGAAATGTAAATTCATTATTTAAGCCGCCAAAACGCCATATTATTTCTCCGGTAGTACGGTTGATCTTGGTTATCTCATCCATATGGCGAGAGGATATTAAAAGATTACCATCCAGATCAGGCTCTATTGAATTTCCGTGTGAATAATCAATTTTGGGCAGTGTCAGGTTTTCGTGCAGCCCGTCTGTTATCTCAAAATGATCCCAGCTCCTCCACTGGAATACCACGTTTTTTTCTTTGTCCAATTCCTGTATGACAAGACCCGTTACTT
>JAEYVS010000221.1 GCA_023429265.1 Bacteroidota bacterium
CTCATTGTCTGAAGGAATTGAATCATTAATATTGGCAGGGAGAATTCTTTCAGGAAGGTCGTAAACCTTCTGGAAGTTTTTCCTGGAATGAACCATTAGTTCACCGCTATGGAATAAATACTCGAGTGCATCCTTGGCGGGCTTCCAGTCCCACCACTCTCCCCTTTTCCCGGGTTCATCAAAATGCCGGGACTGAAGCGGACCTTCATTTTTTATCCTTTTTTTTACATAGTTTAGAAGCTTTCTGTTTGTTTTAGCCCAATCTTTATACTTTTCCTTATATCTTTTCTTGCGCGGAAGCGAGAACCTGTAATGATTCATTGGCAGATAAGAGGCTGCGTGATCCCAGAATTCGAATACTTTCTTGTCTTTGTCAATAAGCTCATCAAGGTACTTATTATCATATCCCGGAAATCTTGTCCACAAAACATGCTTATGAGACCGCTCTACAATGGAAATGGTGTCTATCTGAACGTAACCCAGCTTTTCGATTATTTTGTAAAGATCCTTCTTCGTTTCAGCCGGATGATTATTTAAAAGAAGCTGATTATGAAGAGCAAGATAGCGGGCTTCGGATTTAGTAATATTAATATTCAAAGAAATAGAAATTTTTTAAATTTTTAAGAAGTATTAATAAATCAACCACTTATCAAGAAAGTAAAATTCGTATGAAAATCGTATTTGTTTTTACCGTATGTTGCTTACAAGTATTAGCTATACGATTTTTTTTATCATTGTTGTATTTACAATAATAATGAATTTTTTCAGATAAAGTAAGACTTCCAAAAATAGAAATAATCCGGATAACAGTTTTAAGTTCACATAAACGATAAAGTATTGATACAGGATTTAATTTCATCCGGTGGTAGATTAAATTTTGCTATACAAATTTAAAGAATGACAGGGACTAATCCAAACAAAAAAAGGATAGATAGCGCATCTATCCTTTTTGTACAATAAATATTGATAAAACATTGTTGATTTCGATTTGTATTGACGAGGAAAAAAGCACTAAGTGAGGATTTTTAACCACAGAAGGCTAATTTAATTCAAGGAGTAATTGAGGGTAAAATTAATATCCTTCCCAAGCAAGGGTTTGGGAAGAAGTTTGTAATTATTCTAAAAATAATTAGTTTACTTCACTAAAACCCACCGCTAAAGCGGGATTACTTACACATAGCTTCGCTATTTAATAAGTAACATTCTCTTTACATCAGTGAATTGACCTGCTTCTATCCTGTAAAAATACACACCACTCGATAGGAATGACGCATTAAACTGATAGTCATAATATCCGGCTTCGTGTCTTTGGTTTACGAGCTGCGCTACTTCCCTGCCGGTAATGTCATAAAGCTTTATTGTTACAAAGGCAGCTTTTGGAAGCTGGTATTTAATGGTTGTCTCCGGATTGAATGGATTCGGGTAATTGTTTTCCAGTTTGAATTCGCCGGGGATTTCACTAGAAATCTGGTTAATACCCACGGTTGTTCTCTTTATATTCAATATCAGATTATTTCCTGTTGCAACAGAATCAAAACCATTATACGCATATGCTTTACAGGTCACAAGTACCGAATCACCATTGGTACCGAACTGCGCGGCAAGCGAATCCAGATAGCTCTTACTGAATGTGATAGATGTATCCTGTCCGTTATTATCGCTATTAATAAGAATGAACTGAGTGCCTCCGAATTTCTGCGCGCGAAATTTATATGTTATATGAGGAGCAGATGCAGACCTTGTCCATTTATATGTTACTTTATTGGTGTCATTCTGAGAAACAGGCACAACCTGTATCCCTGTTGTGGTAAATGAAAACGAATTTAACTGTGTTGGAGTAACATTGATATAATTGATCTTTGTAATTGAATCTGCTCCGAGCCCATTGCTGACTCTAAGCTTAACGGTATACTGACCCACCTGTGTGAAAGAAAATGACGGATTACGCAGAGTAGAATTAAACATCTGATTACCTGTCACTGTCCATTGCCAGTTATCAGGAACTCCGGTTGACAGATCAAAAAATTTAACAGAATCACCTATTTCGACAGATTGTGGAGCACCAGTGAACTCTGCATCGGGAAAAGAAGGCGCGGGATTTAGATCGGCTCCAAGTACTAATAGACCATATTTTCTATCCGATGCTATGATGTTTCCCGAGGGAAATCTATATACTCCCCAGCATCCGTTATAAGATGTAGCGTTATTATCAGGATAAGTATCAAACCAGGCTATTTCATATGGATCCTCAGGGTTAGAAATATTTAATATCCTGACACCTGCACTGTAGTATGCAATAACGGCAATCGTATCATAGATTTCGATGTTATGCACTATACTGTTTTCAAAACCGGCAGGTATCCAGGTAGTTACGAATGTAATATCGCCAAGGTCACTTACATCCCAGACCTTTAGTCTTCCCGGACCTGTATTTTCATCCGTTACATAAGCGTATTTTCTGTCATTTGTTAATGCAATATTATGCGGCGCGGGATTTGGAAGATTAAGCCACTGAGTTATCGTTCTAAGGCTGTCTTTGTTTGTTGCATCGATAACAGAGACATAGTCATCGGAAATATTGCAAGCCCAGATAGTGTCATTAACTATCCGGCTATCGTGAACATAATACCCGTCCCATTTACCTCGTACTACGGGCTGTTCTGGATTTATTGAAAGATCAAAAATCACTGTACCATCTCCAAAACTTCCATTAGATCCGTTTAGATAAAGGTAAGGACCTGACTGTGAGATACTGTGCGTACTGCTATGTCCCGGAGCATTGAACTGTCCCACATAATGAATTGAATCAGGTAAATACTGAAGATCAATAATCTGGATGCCGCTGTTTTCCACTTCCGAAACAACATACGCATAATGAGAGTATGTCTTCATTTCTCTCCAGCTATTGCTAAAGGATGAAGGATCGGGTGACGGCACAAAACCAACTTCCACCACGTTTCCAGTGTCTGTAACGTCGTAGAAGTAAGTTCCATCATAAGCTCCAAGAATGGCATATTCTCTATTATTCGGAGCGACATATCCCCATAAAGCTGAATAGTGACTATTACTCATAGACGGATTGGAGGGATTGAACCGGGCAATTTCCCACATATTGAATCCCTGTGAAAATACACCGGATGCCGATGTTAGGAACATTAAAGATAGAAGTACAATTATTTGAAAGTGTCTCATTTTATTATATGTATTATTGGGCTTAAAAGATTAATCTAAGATAAATAAGTTATTTAAACAAATGAAAAAGGCAGCTTTAAGCTGCCTTTTTTTTCAATAATCCAAATCATTCTTTACTATTTAAGAAAATTTCCCAAGAGATTAGCTCCAATCTTAGCTACATCATCCACCACACTACCATCATTATCGCTATCCAGCAGCTGTGACATCAGATCTCTTTGCTGAGGCGGCGCTTCCTGTACTGTATTACTCAATAACCCGGCAATACTGCCTGCATCCATATTATCTTCCCGCTGTTTTTTTCCAAGAATCCCCATCACAATGGGAGCAAGTGTTATGAGTATCTGCCCAACCGAACCCATATCAAGTCCGCTGGATTTACTGACAGTTTCCTCCACCTTAGGCAGGTTATTTCCAAATACGTGACCAAGTATGCCATTTCCATCACTCTGCTGAGGATTTGAGACCAGTCCCATAATATTGCTAAGAACATCCCCACTGTGATCATTCTGCAGTGCTCCGAATAAGCTGTCCGCTCCCTGCTGATTCGACGTATTTTTAGCCAGTCCGGAAACAAGCAATGGTAATGCCGTTTCAATTGCGCTGGTCACCTGGCTTTTATCACCGCCTGTCTGTTGTGTCATCTGATCCACCACTCCGCTATTCATTACGGAGCCGATCATATTTATTAGATCCGACATATTGTTTTTCTTATTTTAGTTAGGAATAGTAAGCTCTTGTCCCGGCTGGATCTTATCAGGATCGCTAAGAATATCTTTATTAGCTTCAAAGATCTTATTATACTGATTTGGATCTCCGTAATATTCCTTTGATATTGCGCTCAGAGTATCTCCAGCCTTTACTGTGTATTTTCTCTCTGTGGGCTCATTGGTTTCAGTGCGGATGTCAGCTCTCAGATCAGCCGGCTCATTACCGCCAATCTCTTTGATCTTATCCCAGAGCTTATTTTTCTCAGTAGGTGATTTTACGGTAGCGCTTACATATAGCTTTCCGTCCTTTTCCTCGACCCTTACATCTTTTGCTCCGAGCTCCTGTCCTAATGACATTAGCGGAGAGTACTTTTCCTGTAGTGACATTTTTATTCCTTTCTTAAGTTTAGTGTTACTAGAATATAGTCAATAATCGACAATAAATCATCAACCTTAAACTAAATAAATGTAATTTAGTGAAGTTAAATGTAGAATTAGAAAAGGGAGATTGAACAATAATGATTGACAATTGAAGATTAAATTGTACCCCCGAGAGGATTCGAACCTCTAAATGCAGATCCGTAGTCTACCGGTTTATCCATTAGCCTACGGGGGCAAAATAGCTAATTATTAATTGTCAACTGACAATACAATTTACAATTCTTTCACAAAACAAAAAATGCAGTCCGTTTTGCAAACTGCATCTTCTGCCATTAAAATTTATTAACCTAATACCACTCTTGTTACTGACCTAAGTAAGCCTTGAGAGCTTTGCTCCTGGATGCCTGTCTTAGTCTTCTAATTGCTTTTTCTTTGATCTGTCTTACTCTCTCGCGTGTGAGCTTATATTTATCACCAATTTCTTCAAGTGTCAGTGGGTTCTCTTTTTCTAATCCATAATATAATTTTACTACTTCTTTCTCTCTCTGTGAGAGCGTATCGAGCGCTCTTTCGATCTCGATCCTTAATGAATCATTCATCAGGTCTGTATCGGGAAGCTTCTCGTTGCTGTTTGGCATTATGTCGATAAGCTTTGTATCTTCACCGTGAATACTCGGAGCGTCCATTGATACGTGGCCGCCTGAGTTTTTCAATGTTTCCTGTACTTCATATACACTCATATCCAGCTGTTCTGCAATTTCGAGTACGTTTGGAGTTCTTTCATTGCTCTGCTCCAGGTCGCTGATGGTCTTTGAGATCTTACTCTTTTGCTGAACTATGTTCAGGGGAAGCCTTACCACCCTGGACTGTTCTGCAAGAGCCTGTAAAATCGACTGCCTGATCCACCATACAGCATAGGATATGAACTTAAATCCTCTTGTTTCATCAAATTTCTTTGCTGCCTTGATGAGTCCTAAATTACCTTCATTAATCAGGTCATTCAGAGAAAGTCCCTGGTTTTGATATTGTTTCGCTACGCTGACAACAAATCTCAAGTTTGCTCTTACCAGTTTATCGAGAGCCCTTTTATCACCTTTCTTAATAGCCTTCGCGCATTCGATCTCCTCGTCCACTGTCAAAGGAGTAGTTTTACTTATCTCCTTTAAGTAAATGTCAGTGGATTGATTCTCTCTGCTTGTATATTGTTTACCTAGCTTCATTGTGTAATTTAACTTTTTAAAATTTTTGCCGGAGAATTACTGCTCACTATCATATCTTCATCTATCATTCTTATACAAAATTTCTTCGAAATTGCTTCATATCTCGGGATATTTAACGAAAAAAACGGTAACTTAGTTTCCATACACAGCGCCATTATAATGGCATCACGGTAGCTGTTTGAAGGGCTTTTTTTTTAATAAACCTCAAAATGTCAGCTACACTCTCCGCATAACGGTATGGAATCCCCAGGACCGATATCCCGTAAAATGTTTTCATTGCTTTATCCGAAGTACGCTTGTTATCACACGCTGCCAATACTTCAGATACGTTTAAAACCGATGTATAAGAACTAAAAAGCCTGATCGTTTTTATTAACTTAGATTCTGTTGATACCTTAGAAGGTTTAAATGCTAAATGATCCGCGAATACGTCCGAGTCGATGAATATTTCATACTTGCTCTTCATTTAAAGCTTCTTATTTACACTTACTGATTTCGTAAACTCTATTTGGAAAATCTTTCGCTTTTATCACGCCTTGTGAACCGTGGAGTATCTTTATCGTTTCTATGGATGTATTCTGCATCCGGGCAGTAATCTCATGATCCGGGTTCATTTCTTCAGCGGCAACCGGTGGATCATTTTTAGAACTTTTGTAAAAAAAGTCAGGATAAAGAACCAAATTTAATTTAATTTTTGTTTCTTTATCCTTCTTTGTTTCCCCTTTTGATAACTTTTTGTAGTAGCCTCTAAGAACGGATTTATTGAGCTTTAGCTCACCGTTCTCCGTTAGATATGTATCTAACCTGAGAGTCTTTTTCAAAAGAATACTTTTTACGCTTCAGCCGTAAAGAAGTCTATTGAATCATCCTTATGCAGGCTGACTATTGCCTTCTTTCTATCGGCTCTAAAACCTTCAAATCTTCCCGCTTTGGTAAACTGAGATTTCTTCTTACCCTTCATCATCACTGTCTTCACATTGAGCACGCGTACATTAAACTTCTTTTCGATAGCTTTAGCAATCTCTATCTTATTAGAGTCTTTCGCCACCTCAAAAGCATACTGGTTATTGAGCTCCTGAAGCATTGTATTCTTTTCTGTTACAAGCGGTCTTATTAAAACTGTTTTCATTTTCCTTATTGTAAGCTTTTACATAGATTTTCAACGGCAGACTTTTGCAATAGTATCATCTTGTTGTTTAAAAGCTGATATGTTGCCACCTTATCGGATATTTGCACGTCGAGAGTCGGGATATTTCTTCCGGACTTGTATAGATTTTCATTCTTATCCGCGGTAATCAGAAGTGTTTTCTTATCGTTCAGATTCAACAAAGATAAAATACCGTGAAGGTCTTTGGTCTTTGGAGCTTCAAATGAGAAGTCCTCTACTATCATAATTTCATTTTCTTTTGCCTTAAGACTTAACGCGCTCTTTCTTGCTAATCTTGCTGCCTTTTTCGGAAGAGTAAGAGTATATTTATGAGGTCTTGGTCCGAATATCGTACCACCGCCCTTCATTAATGGAGACCTGCTGGTACCCTGTCTTGCGCGGCCTGTACCTTTTTGTCTAAATGGCTTTTTACCGCCGCCTCTGACTTCAGCTCTTTCTTTAGCCTTGTGAGTTCCCTGTCTTTGATTAGAGAGATAAACTCTAACGGCTTGATAAAGAAGATGCTGATTAGGCTCAACACCGAATACCGAATCCGGAAGCTCTATGGTTTCCTCTGACTTCTTTCCGTCTATTTTAAATACGTTAAGTTTCATTGTAAATAAACTCTTTCCGTTTAATTTTTGTAAATTTCAACTAAGCTTGACTTTACTCCCGGTATAGGTCCGCTAAGGAGAATAAGGTTAGAATCTTCGATAACCTTAACTACCTTCAGATTACTAACGGTTTTCTGCACACCGCCCATTCTTCCGGCCATTTTCATGCCCTTGAATACGCGTGATGGGTATGAGCTCTGCCCGATTGAACCGGGTGCTCTAAGCCTGTCGCTCTGCCCGTGAGTCTTTACACCACCTCCGAATCCGTGTCTTTTTACAACACCTTGAAAACCTTTAGCCTTGGATGTACCCGTGACTTTTACATTATCGCCTTCTTTAAAGATGGTAACTTTTATTTCATCACCTTCTTTAAGGTCATTTACGGGATAGTCCCTGATCTCTTTCACCACTCCCGGTGAATCAATCTTAAGCTTTTTAAATACGGTTTTCTGAGGTTTGCTGACTCGCTTATCTCTGCGCGAGCCGTAGCCAACCTGTACTGCTTCGTAGCCGTCTTTATCTTTTGTTTTTATTTGTGTAATGACACAGGGACCTGCTTCAACTACCGTACAGGTAACAACGTCACCCTCTTCGGTGAAGTATGTAGTCATCCCTAATTTTTTTCCAAGAATTCCGATCATTGTTTGGTCAAACTTTATATTTAGTAACTCAATGTACAAAAAGGCGCAAGCCCCGGGCTTATTTAGCCCGAAGCTTTATACCTTAATTTCTATATCAACACCGCCGGGAGGATCGAGCTTTGTTAAAGCATCGATAGTCTTATTGGAAGAGTTTAAAATATCAATCAGCCTCTTATGAGACCTGGTTTCAAACTGCTCCCTCGACTTCTTATCTACGTGGGGCGATCTCAGCACCGTATATACGTTCTTCCTTGTCGGAAGAGGTATTGGACCGCTTACAACCGCGCCTGTAGACTTGATAGTCTTGATAATCCTCTCCGTCCACTTATCCAGCAATGTGTGATCGTAGGACTTGAGTTTTATTCTGATTTTTTGTGAAGCCAAAGTACGTACTTAATTGTTAAGTGTTATTATTCAATAATTTTTGTTACGATACCTGCACCAACTGTTCTTCCGCCTTCTCTGATAGCGAACTTCAATCCGTCTTCCATAGCGATCGAATTGATCAACTCAACATTGATCTCATCGACGTTATCTCCGGGCATTATCATCTGCACGTTCTCAGGCAGTGTAATAACACCTGTTACGTCAGTTGTACGGAAATAGAACTGCGGTCTGTAGTTATTTGTAAATGGAGTATGTCTTCCACCTTCTTCTTTTGACAGAATGTAAACCTGAGCCTGGAATTTCTTGTGCGGGGTAATTGAGCCCGGCTTTGCAAGAACCATACCTCTTTCGATTTCATTCTTGTCTACACCTCTGAGGAGAAGTCCACAGTTGTAACCTGCAACAGCTTCAGTCAGTTCTTTGTTGAACATCTCTGCGCCTGTTACTACAGTTTTCTTGTTTTGACCTAAACCAACAAGCTCAACTTCCTCACCTACCTTTACTTTTCCTCTTTCGATTCTACCTGTTGCTACTGTACCTCTACCTGTGATAGAGAAAACGTCTTCAACAGACATAAGGAAGTTTTTGTCAACTTCTCTTGTAGGCTCGGGAATGTATTCGTCGACTGCATCCATTAATTCATAAATAGGCTTAAATCTTTCGTCATCTGAACCTGCGCCTTCATCAAGTGAAGCTTCCATCGCCTTTAACGCACTTCCTTTAATTACAGGAATTTCATCTCCGGGGAATCCGTAGCTAGTAAGAAGCTCTCTAACTTCCATTTCAACCAGTTCAAGCAATTCAGGATCAGCTGCATCAACCTTGTTCAGGAATACAACGATCTTTGGAACACCAACCTGTCTTGCAAGAAGGATATGCTCTCTTGTTTGAGGCATAGGACCGTCAGTAGCAGCTACAACAAGAATTGCGCCGTCCATCTGAGCAGCACCTGTGATCATATTCTTTACATAGTCAGCGTGACCCGGACAGTCTACGTGCGCGTAGTGTCTTTTGTCTGTTTCATACTCTACGTGCGCTGTCGCAATGGTAATACCTCTCGCCTTTTCTTCAGGAGCTTTGTCGATATCATCGAACTTCATTACTTTTTGGTTTAACCCCTTTTTAGCCAGCGCCATATTAATAGCAGCTGTCAATGTAGTCTTACCATGGTCAACGTGTCCAATCGTACCTATATTTACGTGCGGCTTCGAAACATCATATTTTTCTTTTGCCATTAATTAATTCTCCTTAATGTTTTGGATTTTCTTTATTTAATATTTTATTGTTTTTTCAATTCTGTCATTGTCAGCAAATACCCTTCTGACTCACTGAAACTCGTGGGTCAGGGAGGACTAAAAAACCACCTTCCCGATTTATCGGGACGCTCTAACCGTAATGAGCGTACCTTAACTCTGACCACTGAAACTCGTGGGTCAGGGAGGACTCGAACCTCCCACCTCGTGCTTATAAGGCACGCGCTCTAACCGCCTGAGCTACTGACCCAGGATGGGAAAATTCTTTTTGCGGCTAATCACTACTAAAGCCTCCACGGCAAAAGCCGTAAAAAGAATTTTTTATAGAGCGTCTAATCGTGTCTGATTTGACGTGGTGCTACTTTTAAACTTTAACCCCGTAAGGGACTAAAACTCTTATTCCGTAACTGACCCTTTAAAAGAACTATATTAAGCAGTAACTGCTTCTTTTTTGCCTTTGTACTTCTCGATGATCTGCTCCGATACACTCTTTGGTGTCTCATCATAATGCGAGAACTGCATTGAGTACATCGCTCTTCCCTGAGACATTGATCTCAGTTCAGTAGCATAACCAAACATTTCCGATAACGGAACTAATGATTTGATCACCTGTGCGTCACCTCTTTGTGACATCCCTTCGACTCGTCCTCTTCGTGAACTTAAATCACCCATTACATCACCCATATACTCTTCAGGAGTCACAACTTCAACATCCATAATAGGCTCCAGCAATACAGGATCTGCCTTTAAGGCACCGGCTTTGAAAGCCATCGAACCTGCAATCTTAAACGCCATTTCAGAAGAGTCCACATCGTGATATGAACCATCGTATAGCTTTACCTTTATATCCTCAACGGGATAGCCCGCAAGAATACCATTCTTCATCGCTTCCTGGATACCCTGAGATACCGGCTGGATGTATTCCCTTGGGATCGATCCACCAACAACTGCATCTTCAAAGATGTACCCTTTACCTTTTTCATTCGGCTCAAGCTCTATCCATACGTGACCAAACTGACCTCTACCACCTGACTGCCTGACAAATTTACCTTCCTGGTTAACTTTGCTTCGGATAGTCTCTTTATATGCTACCTGTGGTCTGCCCACATTAGCTTCTACTTTGAATTCTCTTTTTAACCTGTCCACAATGATCTCAAGGTGAAGCTCACCCATACCTGCGATCAAAGTCTGACCTGTTTCCTCATCAGTGCTCACCCTGAAGGTCGGATCCTCATCGGAAAGCTTTGCAAGGGACTCACCCAGCTTATCGGAATCAGCCTTTGTCTTAGGCTCGATTGCGATCTGGATAACCGGCTCAGGGAATGAGATCTTTTCAAGAATGATAGGATCTGACTCATCACAAAGAGTGTCACCTGTTCTTGTATTTTTCAAACCAACTGCTGCCGCGATGTCACCGCAATAAACTTCCTTGATTTCTTCTCTGTGATTAGCGTGCATCTGTAGAAGCCTTCCAAACCTTTCCTTCTTTTCGGAAATGGAATTATAGACATAGCTTCCTGCCGCTGCTTTACCGGAATACACTCTAAAGAATGTAAGCCTTCCCACAAATGGGTCCGTCATTATCTTGAACGCGAGAGAAGTAAATTTCTCGTCATCTGATACTTTTCTTACTACGTGATCATCAGTATGAGCATGATGCCCTTCTACGTCACCTTTATCTTCAGGCGAAGGAAGAAGTTCGATAACCTTATCGAGCATACTCTGCACACCTTTATTCTTAAATGCGGATCCGCACATCACAGGAATGATCTTTACCTGGATGGTTGCTTCTCTTAATACTTTCTTGATCTCTTCTTCTGATATTTCCTGTCCGTCTAAAAACTTCTCCAATAGCGTATCATCTACATCCGATACCGCTTCGAGAAGATTCTGCCTGTATTCATTAGCCTTTTCGATCAATGAATCAGGAATATCCACATCTTCAAATGTTGCTCCTAATGTTTCATCATTATACATTCTAGCTTTCATCCTGATGAGGTCAATGATACCGGCGAACATATCGCCCTGACCTACAGGGATCTGGATCGGCACTGCGTTAGCTTTGAGCCTATCCTTCATCATCTGGACCACATTAAAAAAATCCGCTCCGGTCCTGTCCATCTTATTAACAAATGCTAATCTTGGTACGTTATACTTATCTGCCTGTCTCCAGACTGTTTCTGACTGTGGCTCTACTCCGCCAACGGAGCAAAACAATGCCATCGCGCCGTCAAGCACCCTGAGAGATCTTTCTACTTCTGCAGTAAAATCCACGTGACCCGGCGTATCAATAATATTAATTCTGTGATCCTGCCATTCGCAAGTAGTTGCAGCGGAAGTTATGGTAATACCTCTTTCCTTTTCCTGCTCCATCCAATCCATCGTAGCGCCGCCTTCGTGTACTTCACCCATGCGGTGCAGTCTTCCTGTATAATATAGGATCCTTTCGGTTGTTGTTGTCTTACCGGCATCTATGTGAGCCATAATGCCGATATTTCTTATTTTATTTAAAGGAGTTTTCCTGTCTGACATTTATTCTTATTTCCGTTTAATCGTTTTTGTTTGAAAATCTTGTCCCGGTATATAGCTGCTTAATTCTATCTTACCATTTATAATGAGCAAATGCTTTATTTGCATCAGCCATTCTGTGAGTATCTTCTTTTTTCTTTACGGAGTTACCTTCACCTACTGACGCTGCCATTAATTCATTAGCAAGCCTCAATGCCATCGATTTTTCATTTCGCTGACGTGTATATGTTAGTATCCATTTAATTGCAAGCGCTACTCTTCTGTCGGGCCTTACTTCTGATGGGATCTGATAGTTAGATCCGCCAACTCTTCTTGACCTTACTTCCACACTGGGCTGAACATTATTGATCGCCTGCTTGAAGGTATCCAGCGGACTTGCCTTTGTCTTATTTTCGATGATATCAAAAGCATCATACATAATCTTCTGAGCTTTCATCCTCTTGCCGTCTTCCATAACGCTGTTTACAAACCTTGATACCAGAGTATCATGATACTTTGGATCCGGGTTTCTTCTTCTTCTTTCTGGTCTTCTTCTTCTCATTTATATTTTATGAATATATATTTTATGAGTAACGTTTATGAATAATTTAAATTCGAATTAAATTTAGCTTCCGCCTTTTGCTTTCTTAGCACCGTACTTAGAACGTCCTTTCTTTCTATTCTCAACTCCTGCTGTATCCATTGCACCTCTGATAATGTGATACCTTACTCCAGGAAGATCCTTTACCCTGCCGCCTCTTATCAATACGATTGAGTGCTCCTGAAGATTATGACCTTCACCGGGAATGTAAGCGGTTACTTCGATCTGGTTTGTCAACCTTACTCTCGCAACTTTTCTTAATGCTGAGTTTGGTTTCTTTGGAGTCGTTGTATATACTCTCGTACACACTCCTCGCTTTTGAGGACATGAATCCATCGCAGGAGACTTACTCTTATACTGCTTCGGGCTCCTGCCCTTTCTTACTAATTGATTAATTGTCGGCAATTTGTACTCTTATGTTACTTAAACGAATTTTGTAGAAACTTAAAAATACCAAAAATAAACAACTTAGTCAATATTATAAACCGTCTAAACCCTGACTATATTCCTAAAGAATTACGGTTTAACTTTGCCTAAGAAATCTAATAAATTACGTACTTATTGTAAATTTTTAATAATCAATACTTAGCTTGAGAGAGCCGTAGCTTACATCCCTTACAAAGTTTTGATCCAGGTGGTTTTCTTTCTGATAAGCGTAGTTAATATCGAAGATAAAATTACGGATTGGCTCAATTTGCAAAGAAACCCGGGCAACATCTGTATTAACCCTGTTTCCGTCTAAAAAATTCGCAATATCCGAGTCTACTCCAGCTCTAAATGTCTGATTTACATCCCCACCTACATTTAAAACCAGATCACCATTCGCGTTATATACATTCTCCCCTTTTCTTATCCTTTCATATGCTACACTGAGTGATAGCCAGTCACTGAAATCATATGACAAACGGGAATAGATCTGGTCGGCATTAGGACCTATTGGATTTCCCAATACCTGCCCAAATGAAGTATATGTATTCTTTGGATTAAAGTGAGTGTAAACATATGGACGTATATATGTGTATTGTAATACCAAAGAAAGATCCTTTAATCCTGCAGGCTCTGTCCACATAGCCCCCGTCTGAAAAGCAACTTTATTAGTTTGTTTATTAAACTGAGATAACCCCCCAAAAAGACTTTCATCCATAAAGAATGTTCCCTGGAACTGTAGATTCCTGATGAAGTGAGTTTGTATATCAAAGAATAATGTTCCGTTATCCCGGTCCTGTAATGAATGCTCCACGAATTTGTAAAATATAAACGGCGTCAGATAACCAATATCTAAACCACGTGAATAAACGACACTCTCACCAATACCAATATCAAATAAATTCGGAATAGAAAATCTAAGACTGTTGAACGCTATAAACTTTGTATAGTTGCTGTCACGATCCGGGTGAAATGGTCCAACTGTAGATGCAGTAATAGAAGAGAAATGCGCAATACCAAAATCGAATTTTAATTTAATAAAATCCATATTAGGATGGGCGCCGCCTAAGGCAAGCGGGTCAGTATAGCTGTACCCATAAAGAAGTTTTTCCCGGCCAAGTTGTACCGACAGCCTCATATTATCCTGGGGCTTGATCTCATATTTTACATATCCGTCTATGAAGTCAAAGCTTCTCTCACTGTCGTCCGGGTTATTTTCGAGGTATTTAAAATTGTACAGTAACCTTGGTTCATTCAGAACTGCCAGCATTGAGTCATTTCCCCCTACCACACCTTTCCTCAGATAAAAATTATACCCCAGGTGACCAAAGAATGTACCCTGGAATCTTCCTCCGAAATCAAACAGTATAGCGGAAGCTTTATTGTTAGGTTTGAATTCCGTAGAGACCTGCCCTGACATAAGATAATCGAAGAATAATGTATTCCCGTTGCTGTTTAACACATAAAAGTACTTTTCTTTATCTGTGAACATATCTCTTACACTGAATCTTCCTTGAGAATCAAATAATGCCGTCGTGTTTGATTTATCCATCATCGAGACATCAAATTTCACAAGGTACTTTTGCAAAAGAGCCCTGTCAGTAGAGCTGAGACGCAGTGATTGATTTTTTGCTTCTAAGAGATAATTAGTGATCTGCTCTTTGGACATATTCGGATCGTAGTCATGTATGCTTGGTATTATCTGTCTCACACTTAATCTTTTCAAAAAATCATATACCGGATCATCAAGGGAAACGTTCTCTACCTGAGCATTCGCTAAATGAGATATTGAAAATGTTAATGCAAGTATTATAAATATTCGTTTGATCATCTTTTAATTATAATATTTCCCGATGTTAAATCTGTTAATTCACTTTTCAGTTTCTCGGCTAAGGAAGACCTTATGCATATATCGAGTTTTACTTTTTCATCGGAATTATTATTCACTATCCCCGCCGCGTATCTTTCGAGTACATTCATTATGACGCTCATCTGGTTATAGTCCGCTTCCAAAGAAATACTGTCTGTTATCAATACCTCTCTGATCTTTGCAAGTTTCATACACTCTTCAGCTGCCTCAAAGAAAGCTCTTCTTAATCCGCCTACACCAAGCTTTACACCGCCAAAATATCTTACCACTACAATACCTGCATCCGTTACTCCAAACTTATCTATTACATCCATCACCGGCTTTCCGCCTGAACCCGATGGTTCACCGTCATCCGAATACCTGAGGTCATTTCCGCTCACTCCCAGCCTGTACGCGAATGGAAAATGAGATGCATCGAAATAGTCTTTCCGGATATTATCCAGCACTTCGTGGAATTTCTCTTGTGAATCAATCGGAAAGCCATATGCAATAAACTTAGATCGCTGTACCTTAATTTCATTTTTTACAGGCTCAGCAATGGTAAGATATGAATCTTCCATTACCTGTTTGCCCAACCCTCTTCACCGATCAATGGTACGAACTGAAAATCCTTAAATCTCTTAGCCCTGTACTTTTCACCGTCTTCAGACTTTTCTATCAGTGTCATCTCCTGTGTTTTTTCTCCGCCAACAGGTATCACCATCTTTCCGCCCGGTTTCAGCTGTCTCAGCAGTGACTTGGGAATTGT
Organism: Bacteroidota bacterium; assembly: GCA_023429265.1. Lineage (GTDB taxonomy): Bacteria > Bacteroidota > Ignavibacteria > Tepidaquicellales > Tepidaquicellaceae > JAEYVS01. The sequence continues at coordinate 15,699 of JAEYVS010000221.1, forward strand.
AGGTCCGCCCGCCGTTACAATGATCTTATCATACGGCGAATGAAGCTCCCATCCCTTAGTACCGTCACCATATCTGACCTTCACCTTATAGCCTGCGTTAGCCAGTATCTCTTTTGCTTTATCAGCCAGCTCACCTATTCTTTCAATGGAATACACTTCTGCTCCAAGTTCACATAATACCGCCGCTTGATAACCCGAGCCGGTCCCAATTTCCAGTACTTTATCCCCCTCCTTAATGTCGAGCAGCTCTGTCATAAATCCGACTGTGAAGGGCTGAGAGATCGTCTGGTTTGATTCAATTGGGAGAGCATTGTTCTGATAAGCAAACTTTCTCAGTTCGGGTTCTAGAAATTGTTCTCTTTTTACTTTTCCTATGGCTTCGAGTACCTTACTGCTGTTTACTCCCTGAAGTCTTACCTCGTCAACCAGCTTTTTTCTCTGGATGGAGAATACATCATTTGCCATTACTTTTCCTTTTCCTTTTCCTGTTTTACTTCTTCTTTCATTTCTTTATCGTCATCATCCTGGTCGCTGAAAATCGATTTAATGGAACTTTGCACAGTATCCGTCTTCATCAGGTCTTTTAGTTTTTTTGCCAGGTCTTTTGCGTCGATGCTCAAATACAGTTTGCCGTTCTCAGCTATTGAGATCTGCCCCGTCTCTTCGGATACTATTATTGCGACTGCATCCGATATCTCCGATACTCCCAGCCCTGCTCTGTGTCTCGTACCAAGCCTCTTATTTTGCAATACGTGAGATTCCGATAAGGGCAGAAGGCATCTCGCGGCTTCGATATTATTACTTCTTATCACTACAGCTCCATCGTGCAAAGGTGATGTAGGGTTGAATATGGAAATAAGGAGTTCCGTGTTTATGGTGGACTCTATCATCTCTCCCGTTTCGATAATGCTTTTTAAGCCCGTTGACCTCTGGATCACTATCAATCCTCCCCATCTCTTCTTTTGGAGCTCCATACAGGCATCCACTATCTCGGAGACATTCTGCTTAACTTCAGTTTTGGTGAATATGCTCGACATCCTTGTCTTTCCTATTATTAGTAGCAGCCTCCTGATCTCGGGCTGGAATAGGATGATAAATGCTATTACCCAGATATCTGTCAGGCGGCTGAGTAACCAACCCAGAGCCTGCATGTTAAAGAATTGAGCTATAAAGGATAGCCCGATAATAAGCAAAAGGGCAAAAAAGATCTGCGCCGCGATCGTGCCGCGCATTATGGTGTAGAGCTTATAAAAAACATAGGTTACTATCAGGATATCAAGGATATCAATTAGACCTATAGATAGAAAACCTATTTTGAATAATTCCATTAATTTATAAGTAGATGAGAACCATATCGAAATTTAAGGATTTTTAGCGAGTATTTAAATATATTTTCAGTATCTTATTTTTATAAATGTCTAATATAATTTCATTTAATTTATGCCTAATCTTTAGTAGATTACCCCAATATGAGCGATACGGAATTAAACAGTGAAAATCCGGAGAATACCGGAGATAATACTGCGCCTGAGATAGTAAATGACAGCGCTCAGGAGCAAAAGGTGGTCTATATTCCCAAATCCAGGGAATATTATGCCAAACTCTCCGATTATGAAGGACCGCTCGATATTCTCCTCCATTTCGTTCAGGAAGATGAGCTGAATATCTACGATATCCCTATCCGCAAGATAACAAGCGACTTCCTCGGATATATAAATTACATTCAAAGTCTCGATATCGAGCTTGCAGGAGAATTCCTCCTTATGGCTTCGGAACTGATGAAGATCAAAGCCCGAATGCTCCTTCCTCGTAAATTCGACGAAGAGAAAAATGAATTCGAAGAAGATCCCCGAATGGTGCTCGTTCGTAAGCTCCTCGAATATAAACGTTTCAAAGACGC
>JAEYVS010000239.1 GCA_023429265.1 Bacteroidota bacterium
GTAAAAAGGGCTTCCGCTCAAAATACAGCCGGTTTTGAGATAGAGATTTCCGGCGGGGTAAATCTAAAAAATATTTCGAAATACAGCAGAATTAAGGGAATAGATTATATATCAATGGGTTCACTGACACATTCGGTAGATTCTATAGATATTTCGCTTAACTTTTTGTAAAATTTTTCCTAAATACAAGAATATTTGTAACTTGAATAAAAAATTGTATTAAGTTAATTTTCTTCACTTTTAAAACCTAAATCACCGGGAGATATGCAAAAATTTAAAAACCAATTTGGCTTTTTGCTGGCAATTTTTGTCTGCGTGGCAGTTGTATTCGCTTGTAATAAACTAAAAGAAGAATCAAGCGATGAAAATACTAAAGAAGAAACGAAGAAAGAAACTACGACAACAAGTGATGATAAGAAAAGCGATGATACCAGAAATGACAGAAAATCATCAGGGGATTCCTACAGAGGCGCAAAACTTTATTTTTGTGAAGAATACACCTCAAATGGGGAAGTAGGTGTCTCGGAAGTATTTAATATTTCCAGAAAAGGGGGTTATCTAACAGTAATGATAGATCTGAGACCTGCAGACGCTACTATTGGAACAGGCAAAGTAGATCTAAGAATAACTAGATATGAAGGTGACAAAGAAAAAATAGTTGAAACTCTTCCTTTTGATGTTCAGCCGGATTGGGATTACATTCACTTTGATAAAGTCACATTCTATAAGTCAGGCGATTATAAAGTAACTTTATTAAAAACTGACGGAACACCTGTCGTAAGCGGGGAAGTGACCATAAATTACAGGTAAAAACCATTTTTATAGGGAACATTCATAATGGTAAACGGGTATATGTATGACATCCGGTTTACCGGTAGGGTTTTATTAATAATTTTTTAAAAACATTTAGGAGAGTGAAATGAAAAAACTTTTCATCGTATTTTCTTTTTTAATGCTTGTTTCGATGTTTGGCATAAGCCAGAACAGCTATGCCCAAAGTAGTCCTGTATTATATTTCTGTGAGAGATATGACTCAGACCTCGGCGAAATCGGCATCAGTGACAGATTTACCACCGGTTATCTGACTGTGATGGTAAAAAGCAACTATGCAATGGGCTTAAATGATGTTCAAATCCAATTTGACAAATGGAATCCTTCTGAAAAGAAGTTCGAATATTACAAAGCATTTAATTACACTGTACAGCCGGACATGAAGTATATTTATTTCGCAAAAAATAGCGAAAGCGATATGCAATTTGATACCCCGGGAATCTACAGAGTATTCCTGCTTGATGGAAGCAGAAGCACAGTAGCGAGCGCTCTTATAGAAATTATTCCTTAAGAGATAATTCGAGCTGAGTAATTTTAACCAATGAGAAAGTGAGTATTATGAAATATGTTAGGATAGCACTATATCTGGCAATGTTATTTATAATTAGTGAGACAGGTTATTCTCAAAGTTTAAAGTTCTGTGAAAAGGTAGACGGTAACGGTAATGCGGTAAACGCAAAGACCTTATTTACCATTGACAAGAATAAAGGCGGCACGGTAAAATTTTTAGTAAAGCTGCCGTACAGCGTAGGAACTACTAAAGTAACCTATGAAATATATTCAGTCAGTCAATCCGGCGCAGAGACATTCAAGAAAAGTATTACCCAGGATGTCAGCGCGGATAAAATGTGGTTTTATACCGATGCTAAGTTTACACAGGACGGGTCATATAACGTAAAAATATATGACGGCTCGGGAAATCATCTTGTGACAGGACATTTAACAATTCAATACGGTTAATTTTATTTACATATGAATTTCAAAAGGTTATCACGATATTACGTGGTGACCTTTTTTATTTTACGGTAATATGCTGGATAAATTAAAAAGTCTTTCAAAGGATACACTTACCTACGGTGTAAGCACCATGGTAAGCCGTTTCCTTAACTTTATCCTTGTACCTTTCTACACAAACTACCTGCCACCCTCAGAGTACGGTATTGTAGCCAATGTATTCGCATATATTGCAATCCTGAACGTACTTTTTTCAATTGGAATGGAATCGGGTTATTTCAAATTTGCTTCAACGATGGAGACCGGCAACCGTAAGCAGAATTTTTCCCATCCCTTTTTGGCGGTATTCTTTAATGCATTAGTTTTGTCTTCGGTAGTTTTCTTTTTCCCCGGGGTATTTGAGCCAATATTCCAGACTGGGGAGACTCACCTTGTATTGATAAAGTATGTAGCATTGATTTTATTCTTTGATGCCATAGTTCTGGTGCCATTTGCATATTTAAGGCTGAATAATAAGGCGAAAGTGTTTGCAACATACAAGATAATTAATGTCGTGATAAATGTAGTAATGAACCTGATATTAATCATTGGTTTCGATCTGGGGATAGAAGCAATCTTAATCAGCAACGTGATTGCATCATTTGTTACATTCTTGCTATTGTTTCAATTAATTTTAAAGAATCTGGAACTTTCATTTAACAGGGAATTGTTTTCAGAATTAATAAGGTTTTCTCTTCCGTATATTCCTGCCGGCATAAGCGCAAATATTATCCAGGTAATTAACAGACCAATGCTGTTATACCTGACCAATGATAGAATCACCGGGATATTTACGGCAAACTATAAGCTCGGTATCATAATGATGCTTTTTGTGACGGTATTTGATTTTGCCTGGAGACCGTTCTTTCTGAATAATGCAAAAGATCCCGAAGCAAAAAAGATATTTTCGAAGGTAATGACACTATTTATTGCGGTAGGAGGATTGATATGCATAGTGACTTCGTCATTTCTTCCTGAGATAGTGAGGATATTCGGAGAGGAATACAGGGAGGGTTATTATATAGTGCCATTGATACTACTGGCTTATTTATTTAACGGGATATACGTAAACCTGATGCCCGGGATATATTTTGAAAAAAAGACGAAGTACCTTCCACTTATAACAGGAATATCAGCCGTCGTTAATATCGCGGCAAATTTTATTCTCATACCCCCAATGGGAATGATGGGAGCGGCAATCGCAACATTATTGAGTTATATTACGATGGCAGCGGGAATCTACATAACCACACAAAAATTTTATCCGATAAGGTACGAGTACGGCAAGATCTTTTTCATTTTTATTGCTTTATTCTCAAGCTTTGGTTTCTTTCTTTTCTTACAGGAAGTAGCAGGCATTCACTGGTTTGTAGGCATTGCCGGTGTTTTAACATATGTGGTCCTGGTGTTTGCTTTAAGAGTATTTGATGTGAGGATATTCAGGAAGCTTTTATCCGGTAAAGCATAATAAAAACCGGGTACAAGCTAATAAAAAAGAATGTACCCGGTGATGAATTGTACTTGTTTTAACGTATTTATAGGGTTATACCTGCATATAATCCAAAATACGATGTAGGTATCGAGAATAACCTGTGATATTTGATTTTTGTAATTATAGTCCGTGCGCCGGTGAATTGAGCTCCAACACCCACATTTATACCGCCTCTGAATGCATCCGAGAGGCTTTCAATGCCTGAGAAATTTTCACTATCATCAAATATGTATTGGGTGCCAACAGGAATATAAAAACCAATTCCTGCTTCTGCAAACATCTTTACGGGAGACCCTTTTGCCACCTCAAAAGTAAATCTCGGACCTATTGTAGTTTCAAACAATAAAGCAATATCCACGAATTTTTCCACAGTGCTGGCACTGTCTGATTTTTTGGTTGTAAAGAGATTCCCGGTCAGATTGAGATAAAAGTCCACTCCGGGGGTAAAATTAAATACGTAATTATACCCAACGGAGAAACCGGGAGTAAGCTGTGTAGAGAGTCTGCCAGCCGGAATAGACAACCCTACAAAAAGTTCGTTTGAATTCAATGGTGTCTGAGACAATTGAACCGGCTTTTGAAGCTTATTGCTCTGAGTTTCGAGATTTTTAATTCTGTACTCATCAATATTCAAGCTTTGTGAGTTTACAGAGCCTGCAAAAGTGAAAATAAGGACTGCTATGATTATTGCTTGTTTCATATTACTTCAATTTATTTACGTTTACCTTTTGAATTATTTCCATTATACCGTTTAGAATTATTCTTTGAATTATTCTTACCTGCGTCATTTTTCTTTTCCCTATTTCCCATAACTTTATTTTTTCCGGATTTATTCTTATCCTGCTTTATTTTTGATTCATTCTTTTTCTTGTTTTTATCTCGATCATTGATTTTGACATCCCGATTATTCTGTTTCCTGTCCTTATTCACTTTATCATTACTTTTATTTCGTTTATCATTTCCTTTAAAATTCTTATCTGAGCCTTTATTCCTTTTATTAATATTAACCTTCTCATCATTTTTTCTATTCCTGTTAATCTTCTGCTTATCCTTACCTTGATTTCGGTTATTATCATTATATATCACGTTTTCTTGGGAATTGTTGTCGATTTTCCAGGGATCCTGTCCGATTTTTTTTACATTCTCATTTCCGGTATTTTTATTCCCTGCCGTCCAATTGTCAATGGAAGTATAATTCTTTGGCTTTCTCACCGGTTTAAAAATGTCCTTTCCCGGTTTGTATTTTTTGAATTTAGGAGCAAAGGTATAAATGACATTGTCCGAATGCCTGATCTTATCAATAGTTCTGACTTTCTCTATCTTAACTTTAGGAATTACGTTTGGATAGTAATTTTGAATAACATATACGTCAGGACCTCTATTGATAATATTGTGCTCCACAACGGTGATCCCGGGAACAGGGGTAAGTTGTGAAACAATTAAACGGCTTTTCTTATGCCTATGTTTATAAACGTGAGGATGCATAAAATATTTCTTTTCGACAACTATATATCTATCCTCATAATATCGTGGATGCATATCTCTGTCATCGGCAAGATATATACCGGGAGGGAGTGGAGTCCACGCGACATAATCCTCGTCAGCTCTCCATTCTACCCAGGCAGGAGCCCAAACTCTACCGGGAACCCAAACCCAACCTAATGCAGGGGAGTGAGCCCATCTACCGTGGTGATGCACAATTTCTTCGTGAGGTGTAGGAGCCTGGAAGTACCATCCGGCATCCGTATAGTTCCACTGACCATTCGTGTATGGAACATATGAGACAGCCGGAGCCGTATTTCCCGTAGAAACTCCTACTGCAAGCTCTGGTGACGGTTTCCATACAAAAAAAGCGCCAAAAGAAGCATCATCGGCGTAAGCATTATTTACTCCAAATAGTTGGGAAAGCGACATTTTTCTATGAACGCGATTTCCTGATGCAGTTTCTTTTTTCAGATCAACATCAATATCTTCTTCAGTGATCTCAATCCATTCTCCGTGAGGAGCCAGTGCATCATAGAATTCTTTATAATCCACTTTTAGCAGATCTTCGTCCGCTTCAGTAAGATCTTCATCCTTAATAGCCTCAGTATCTACCTTTTCCGGGTCCTGTTCTGACAGCTCATCACTATTTTTTGAACAGGACATAAAAGTCGATAGAAAAAATAACCCTACAAGCACTACTACGATTTTAAAAGCTTTGAAATCCATTTTGTTTTTCCTTCTTTTTATTAGCAGTGTTTGTTTAAAAAAAAAGCTTTACACGCGCCCGTTGCGTGTAAAGCCCCTAAATGTACTAATAAAGTACATTTTACATCTTTATAAACATACTCAAACATTATATGTTTGGCAATCATATTTAGTTCCCCTTAAAATTAAAAAAATAACCTTGACAATCTTATATAATTATGCCATATTTATGTATGGATAAACTAACCGATAAACAGCAAAAGATACTGGATTTTATAGCGGAATACACTTCCGATAATCCATATCCGCCTACATTCCAGGAAATAGCCGCAAGATTTAAAATAACTATTGGTACAGTACAGGATCACATTGCCGCACTGCAAAGAAAGGGTTACCTGGAGCGTATACCTGACGTGGCACGAGGGTTTAAGATCGTGAACCAGGAAGCGGAATCCATGGGAGCTTATGATGATGGTATGATACCCATTTATGGCAATGTAGCCGCAGGTGAGCCCATATTCGCTGACGATAATATCCAGGGCTACATAGCTCTTGAAAAGAACCTCAGAGGACATCATTTGCACTTTGCATTAAAGGTAAAAGGAGACAGTATGATTGATTCAGGGATTTATGACGGGGACATTGTAATAGTAAAGAAACAGGATGCTGCAGATGACGGTGACATAGTGATAGCCTTACTCGATGATGAAGCGACGGTGAAAACCCTGCGTAACAGTAAAATCAGCGCTTACTTGGAAGCTTCCAATGCCAGGTACAAAGCAATAATCAATAAGCCATTCCAGATAATCGGAAAGGTGATTGAGCTGAGAAGACAGCTTGCCTCGGCTTAGAGCCCGACCCTTTTAAATATAAAGTCCACATTCTTTTTGGACTTAGAAAAGTCAAATATCTCTTTGAAATCATTTTCATCGAGATATTTTTTTATCTCTTTGTCTTCTCTCAGAAGCTTTTCGAAGCTTTTTTTTTCTCTCCAGCATTTCATAGCCACATCCTGGACAATTTTATAAGCCTGCTCACGTTTCATTCTTTTATCAATGAGACGTAGAAGGACTGTCTGGGAGAAAATCAAACCGTGGGTTAGGTTAAGATTTTTATTTATATTGTCCTCATTTACCACCAGGTCTTTCATAATCTCATTAAACTTATAGATAATATAATCCATAAGAACCGTAGAGTCAGGGAATATTATCCTTTCTACGGAAGAATGTGAGATATCTCTCTCGTGCCATAGAGGGATGTTCTCTAAAGCGGCAAGAGCATTACCTCTGAATATACGCGCCATACCGGACAGTCTTTCCGCGGTAATAGGGTTTTTCTTATGGGGCATTGCAGATGAGCCCTTTTGTCCTTTGCTGAAAGGCTCCTCCAGTTCGAGAGCTTCGGTTTTCTGAAGGTGACGAATTTCAGTAGAATATTTTTCAATGCAGGAAGCTATTATCGCAAGTGTAGTCATATATTCCGCGTGCCTGTCACGCTGGAGTATCTGTGTCGCGATCTTTGTTGTCTTTAAGCCCAGCTTTTTGCATACGTAAGCTTCAACTTTTGGAGAAAGATGCTCGTATGTGCCTACAGCACCGGAAATCTGTCCTACCGAAATAACATCTATCGCGCGTTTCATTCTATCTATGTTACGATTTGTTTCATCATACCAGAGAGCAAATTTTAATCCAAGTGTGATTGGTTCCGCGTGTATACCGTGGGTTCTTCCGATCTGCGGGAGGTGTTTATATTTCTTTGCTTTTTGAGCAAGGATTTTTTTCATTTCATATAGATCTTTGAGAATGATTTCTCCGGCTTGTTTCATCTGAACAGATAAAGCTGTATCGACTACATCGGAACTTGTCATTCCCATATGAATGAACCTGGAATCAATTCCCACGTATTCAGCAACATTGGTAAGGAAAGCAATAATATCGTGTTTTACTATTTCTTCGATCTCAAGCACTCTTTCTGTATCAAACTTTGCTTTCTTTTTTATAGTATTCAGGGCTGAGGAGGGTACATTTCCGAGCTTATTTTGCGCTTCGCAGGCGAGTATTTCTATGTCAAGCCAGATGCGAAAGCGGTTTTCATCCGACCAAATACCGGATATCTCTTTTCTTGAATAACGGGGAATCATTGATGAGTCGATTACTTTGAAAAAGACAAAATAATCAAATTACTTTGTTTTTACTATGACAAGAGTAATATCATCGTGCTGGTCAGCTTCTTTTGTAAAGGATTGTACTGAATCGATGATATTAGACACAATTTTTTCGGAAGAATCATACCTGACAGGTTTTAGGGCATCTACGAGCCTTTCCATTCCATATTCTTCTCTGATGGAATTCATTGCTTCAGTGAGACCGTCCGAATACAATACAAAGAGATTGTCAGGAGAAAGAGAAATCTCAATTTCCTCAAGATGTTTTTCGAATAATGCCTGATCCCCGACACCCAGCCCGATACCTTTATTTTTCATTATTTCGATGATTCCATTTTGCGAGAATAAAACGGGATTATGTCCTGCCCTGGTGACTTTCACCTTCATTTCTTTAAAATCAAACATAGCCGCGATCACCGTGACGAAGCTGTTTTTGTCCAGAGTATCAAAGAGCTGCCGGTTTACCTCCACCAGTATCTCGCGCGGAGTCTGAAAGACACTTGCCGCAAGCTGTATCATCGCCTGTACCTTTGACATATACATTGCAGCAGGAATCCCTTTGCCGGATACATCGGCTACAACGACAAGGTATTTGTCATTATCTATTTTTATGAGGTCATAAAAATCTCCGCCGATGAATTTTGCGGGGCGATTCAGCCAGCTGATATCGATCCTTTTGTCCGACAGGTTTTCCTTCGGGAGGAGGCTATTCTGTATGTCTCTTGCTACCAGCAATTCTTTTTCAATTCGCTGCTTACTGATTTCTTCTGTTTGCAGCCTGGCATTTTCAAATGCAATTGCGCATTGTGAAGCCAGAGTTTTCAGGAGGTCAATGTCCTCATCTGAGTATGCCTTTCCCGAGGGTTTTTCCCCGAAGTTCAGAGCGCCGATCAGCTGACCTTTCAAAAAAACCGGAACAGACAGTACCATCTTTGCCTCCCTGATCATATTTTTCTGATCTTCAGGTAATGATAACTCGATCATATTTGCTTCAGAGAGTACCTGCGGTGTTCTGCTTTTGGCAAAGATATTTCTGAATATATCCGAATATTCCCTGGGACGTGCTTCTTCCAGGTCGGAGAACCTTTCATCGTAATTTTTATTAATTAATCTCTCATATTTCTCATCAAAGATAGTAATATCAAATCCTTGGAGACCCATAGATTCGTGTACAGAATCGGATAATTTTCGGAGGGTTTCATTTATATTTGCCATATATGGCAGCTCCTGGGAGAAGGATAAGAGGGATTTTCTGTAATTATATCTCTCTTTATAAAATTGACGGTCAACAAACTCCCTTGCTTTATTATTTACGTAATCAAAAGTAAGAGTAATTATAACTATGGTTGCGATCGTGAGGAACTGACGGCTTTCGGATACAAATCCGCTAAGAAGTGAATTAAGCAGATAAACTATTATCAAATAGGCTGCAATAATAAACGTTGTCAATATTCCAAAGACAAGACCTTTTTTGACAATGAACTCTGTATCGAGGATGCGGTATTTAAAAATTGAATAGCCGAATGCTGTAGGTATCGATAGTACAAGGAACACCGGTGCAAGGTATAGGGGGTCGACAAGAAAATGTACCTGCTTTAAGATGTAATTCATTAAGAGATAGTAAATAAACCCCAACCCACCGATGACAAACCCGCTAAGAATAATTCCTAAACTCTTTCTCTGAACGGGATTTTTTATTTTTGAGTATGAGAAAATAAAAATGATGATAGCAGCAAGGACATATAGCCCAGTAAGGATGCCGCGAATATCAAATTGAAAGATTGTCTCATAATCAAATAGGAAGCTGGAAATGATTACAATTACATATGGGGAAAAACTTATCAGATAAATCATCCATATAATAAATTTCCTTGAGGAGAACTCATATTTTATGGGGTATGTCAGCACAAAATGAATGAGTAGAGGTGGAAAAAGACAAAGCGCAATAAGGTAATTATAAAAAGCGAATTCTCCTCCGTCAATGGTATTGTAAAAAACAGTAGCAAACAATAGAAGACCCATGGCTGATAATCCCATCAGGAAAAATAGCTGTGAAATAAACTCTTTCGGCTTTGAGAAACCGACAAGGAACCCTACAAATAAAAAAGAAATTGCCAGAAGTGAAAAAATGAAGTATTGAATGTTGAAATGCTTGTATACCCAAACATCCACATTCATTGTCTGACCATCACGGATAATTGTATATTTGACTACTTCATTATTATGTTCATTTATAATATCCTGTGCACCAAAAGGACCTTTAAAGGGAAGACCGTTTATACGGGTCAATAGATCCCCATTTTTTAATCCAGCCTCATCTGCGACGCCGCTTTCCTGAATATTGACTATGTAAACGGCGGAATCCTGTTTTTTACCGTCAAACTCTTCAATCCAGACACAGTCATCAATAGTCATTCTATCTGTAAACATTATCTGTACAAAGGATATTCCTATGACAAACGCGCCGTAAAGAGTAATTAAGACTATTAACCCCCTGATTGTTCCTTCCGGTATTTTCTCTAGTATTCTCATATTACTTAATTTTTACAACAACGATGGTTTCGTCATCAAACTGTTCGGTGTCTTCCCTAAACTTTTCGATTGAATATAGAATATCATTTTTCATATCTTCAGATGTGTTTTCTATATTCTTTTGAACCATCCCCGATATCCTTTCAATCCCATACAATTCTTTTGTATTATTCATTGATTCTGATAATCCGTCAGAATAAAAAACAAATACATCCCCTGCGTTAAAATCCATACGAATCTCTTCCAGGGAATCGGTAAACTGTTCGTGCGTCCCTACACCAATACCAATTCCTTTGCTTTCCAGTGTTCGTATAACTCCACCACTATAAATCAGAAGGGGATTGTGCCCTGCCCGGCTTATTGTAACCTGATTAGTTTTGATGTCAAACATTGCCATAATAATAGTGACAAAATTCTTTTTTTCAAGGCTTTCGAGTATCTGCTTATTTACTTCCGTCAATATTTCCCTGGGAGAATGGTAATGAAATGATGCAAACTTTATCATTGCCTGAATTTTTGACATATAAAGTGCTGCCGGGATTCCTTTGCCTGAGACATCAGCTACAATTACGATAATTTTGTCATCACTTAATTTTATTAGATCATAAAAATCTCCGCCAATTGTTTTTGCGGGCTTAGAGGATCCGGATATTTCAAGACCTGCAATAGAGTAATCTTTATCAGGCAGCAGATCTTTTTGTATCTTGTATGCTATTTCCAGCTCTTCTTCAAATTGCTGTTTATGGATTTCCTCAAGCTGCAAGCGTGAATTTTCCAGTGCTACGGCGCATTGGGAGGCAAGTGATTGGAGCAAATCTATGTCCTCGTCAGAATAAGATTTATCTGACTGCTTTTCCCCGAAATTTATCGAACCTTTAAGCTTCCCCTGCAAAACTATCGGGACGGAAAGCACTATTTTATTTTCCTGGAATAATTTAATAAATTCTTCAGGTGTATTTTCGCTTATGAGATTTATTTCGTTCAGATATTTTGGCTCGAAATCAGCCTTGTAAAGATATGAAAACGCCTTGTCGTATAGATTTGAGTGTCCGTTCAATTTTCCGTCATTATGATCTTTTAGCCAGATATTTAAATTTTTCACTCTAATCGTATCCTTTACAGCGCTGCCTATTTTATTAATAATGTCATCGACATTATTTAAATACGGCAACTCTTCTGAAAATTGAAGCAGCGATTTCCTGTAATTGTATCTTTCACGATAAAACTGCTTTTCTACAAAATTCTTTACTCTTTTGTTTACGAAATCAAATGTAAAAGTTACAATCACTATCAGGGATATAGTAATTAATTGCTTATTTTCATCAAGATACTGTGAAAGCATATTATCAATAATAAAGACCAGGAGGAGGTATAATACTACCACAAAGCCTGTTATAATACCGAAAACAATACCTCTTTTTACAATAAACTCAGTATCGAGTATCTTATATCGGAAGATTGAATAACCAAAAGATATTGGGATTGCAAGAACTAAAGCAGCCGGTAAAAAAATCAAGTTATTATTAATCAACCATGTTTTAGGAATCATATAAGGGGAAAGAAAGAGATACGCAAATCCCAATCCTCCAATAATAAAACCTTTGAATATTATGTTAAGAGGCCTTTTAAGCTGCTCTTCATTTTGCTTTACAAGTTTTCTGTATGATAGTAAAAAGAATGTAACTCCAAATATAAAGTAAACCAGCAAGGATAAATTAAGCGCATATACAAAGAAATAATTCCAAAAAGTAGTAAATGCAATGGTTAATACAGCCAGTACAAATATATAAATGTACAGAAAACCTATTATGAGGCTTCGCTTCCGGGATTCAAACTTTATTGGATATGTCAGGAAGAAATGAATAAATAACGGGAAGAACATAATCAGTCCAAGCTGATTATTGATTAATAAGAAGACATCTCCGGTAGCAAACAGATTTATATTTGGAAGAAAACTGAATCCCATTGCTGCAGCGCAACCAATGAAAAAGAATATCTGTGAAGTAATTTCCTTTGGTTTTGAATAACCTGCGAGGAATCCCACTACAAGAAAACTTACTCCAAGTAGTACAAATATTATATTAAGAATATTTGTTACCTTGTATACTTTTATAGGTACAAGAAGGATTTCATCATTTCTGTAAATGGTATAAACTATATCATCATCCGAGTTGTATTGATTAAGCAGAACTCCCGCTTCAACGTTAGAATTTACTTCCTTCCCGTTAATAGCCAGCAGGATATCTCTTTCCTCAAGCCCTGCCTTGTCTGCGACACCACCTTCAAATATGTCAGTAATGTATATGCCCTTTTCGGGTTTAATACCATCAATGGATTCACGCCATAGACAATCATCGGTTGTTTGAGCATAAAAAATGTTATTGTGGATAAAACCCAGGGAGGCAATGATAAGGCAATAAAGGGCTAAAAAAGTAAATATCAGCCTGAGGGTATTTTCTTTGAAGAAGTTAAGAAATTTCAATTTTAGCGCCCTTTAATTCTTGGGTTATCATACGCAATAAGAGATAATTTAGTTATGTAAAATATCTTTAGTGGAGATAACAAAAAAGATAAATATGAAGGTGTTAGAAGTCGTAACCTATTGAATAATAAAACACATAGGGACCAAATATAAAAGAATCCTGGTTAAAGCCTCTTTGAATGAGGAAAGTTTTACCTGTGGAGAAACTGGCTTCACCAATTGGAGTATCAAATGCCAGAGTAACTCCTATACCATGTCGCAGATCTTTGAATCGCACTGCTTCAGTATTTTCCCATACCCTCCCAAGGTCATACCGGAATTTCAAATATGTATCAAAAAATAATTTGACGGGTGACTGGAATCTATATTCTACGGATGTATTAAAAATCTGGTTACCTCTCAGCTCATCCTCAAACATTCCAAAGAAAGAGTTTTGTCCGCCGAGGGAAAATTTATCCTGCACAGGAGTAGTATTGTCAGCAGAACCAAAGACTATCCTTGGCTTAATAGTATGATACCTTCCGAGAGGAAAATAATGCTCAAAATTTACAAAGAGTTTTGAAAAACCAATATCGCTTCCCAGATTTTGCTGAGCGGTTTCATAGAAAAATTCAATGAGCGATCCTTCGCCGGGGAAAGGGACTTTATCCTGGGAATCGATACTTCCTCCGAATTTCAATTTCACCACTCTTCCATTTCCTGTAAGATTACCCGAACCTTTTATATAGCGTAATCCCAATTCTTCAAAAATAAATTGTGAATACAGGATACCCTGTCTTTCGAGCTGCGTCCCAAGCATGAAGCTTGCTCCAAGATGTTCCTGTCTGTATTCAGCGATTTTTTCGATCTCAAAAGATTTTTCAACCGGATTAATGCTTTCCTGGTATTGATTAATGTCATTAAATTTAAAAAATCCTGAAAGATTATAAGTCAGAAGTGTATTAAAGAAACGGTTAGAGCGGAACTGCGTACCGTAAAACCGGTCCCGGGGTCCTATAATCGCTGTTAAGCCCAATTCATTTCCATTTCCAAAAACATTTTCATCCCTCAGATCCAACAACACCTGCACATTTCTTTCATTATCCACGCGTCCGGAGAGACGGAGATTGCGCGGGCTCCGTTCTACCACATTTATCTTTAGGTCAAAGTGATTCGGATAACTATTCTGTTTAATATCCATTGTGACCTGGCGAAATAGATTCGTGCTGTATATGTTTTTCAGGCTTTGCTCCACATTGAATACTGATACCGGGCGGTTTTCTCTAATATCCAGTTCTCTCATTATAATGTCATCATTAGTATAAGAGTTACCGTTTAATTCTATGTTTGAAATAGTACCTTCGCTAAAATTAATTTCCAGTATTCCGTATGAATCCAGATAGAATCTGTCGATTGAGATCATGCTCAATCCATTCTCACGAAGGAGATGATAAATTTCATTGTAAAGAAGATACATGCTATTGAGATTTACAACTCTGCCAAGATACTCTTCTTTAAAATCATTGACCAAAGGATTAAGAAAATTGAATTCATCAGAAATATCAATTTTGCTTAATTTCGGATTCTCCGAAAATTTATACTCTATCTTAGCTCCCTGATTATCTCTATAGACTTCCGCCCATACATCATCATAATATCCCACATTGTAAAGAAGTTTTAGATTCTTTTCTATTTCGGGAAACCTTACAAATTCTTTTTCAGAACTTAATCTTACCGCTGAAGAAATGCTGTCAGGTAAGTAATAAGATTCAAGTATGACCTGTGGGTTTGTAATGAAGTTATTATAATATTTGGACGACGAAAGCTCCATTGAATCGATCTTAGCTATAATTTCATCTATATGAATATTTGTCTCCTCTTCACCTTTTGAAACAAAGAAATCCACTTTGGAATAATCAGAGTATTCGGTTGTTCCCAGGTCAGGCTGTAAAATAATATCGGCTTTATCGAGCTGTAGTTCATTGAGCTTAGCAAGGGAAATAGATAAGACCTGGTCTATGGTATTTAAAGGGTCATTCAAATCTCCTGCTTCGCGTAACGGGCTTGTGGAGTTTACGACAATTGTAAGATCAGCTCCGAAATTTTGCGCTATATCTACGGGGATGTTTGAAGTAAGCCCTCCGTCCACAAGATTCTTACCATCCACCCTGGTAGGAGAAAAGAAAAGAGGAACAGTGGAAGAAGATTTCATTGCTTCAGTTAGATTACCTTTAGTCATCACAACTTGTTTGCCGTTATCGATATTCGTGGCAACTGAAGCGAAACGATATTTCAACTTAAAAAAGTCACCCGGTGATTTGTAACGAGAATTAAAAGCAAGAACATTGAGCATTTCAGTTATTTGCTGACCGCTCGAAACCGAAGATGGAAGAACAGGCTTAAAACCATCTAGTGAAAGAGTTATCAGACTTTTATCCTGGATCTTTTTCTGTTCAAGAAATAAACTTCCGCGCTCATATTTATCAGAAAGTGAGAGCACTTCCTTCCAGTCGATGCGGTTAAATGCTGTTTGCAGCTCATCCGGGGTATATCCGGAAGAGTAGAGACCCCCAATGATGCTTCCAATACTTGTTCCTACAACAAGGTCTACATCGATGTTATTCCGCTCCAGGACTTTTAATACACCTATCTGTGAAATCCCTCTTGCTCCGCCGCCGCTTAGTACAAGAGAAACCTTTTTCTTGTTGTATTTTAAAGGAAAGATGTTAAAATTCGTGCTATCAAGATACTCAGGGGTTCTTAGTTCAAGTTTAACCATGCTCCTCGTGCTGTCCGAATCATAGATCTGACCGGTTACTTTGCCCCCAGATACCAGAATAAATAACAACAGGAATATTATATTTTTTTTAACTGATCTCAGGAGTTCTTTTATTTGTTTGTAAATAGCCTATTAGATATATTATAATTCCCAGTACCAAGCCCGGATACATTGGCTCCAATCCAAAGAGGTATTCGGGATATCCATCTATTGTGTTAAACTGTCCATATATCAGCGAAGCCAGGGACACAGAGAATGCCGTCAGCATTGCAAAAAGTATGTAGGCTGAAGAAATTCGAAATTTTTCCGAATAAGCCGACAAGACACTTATCAGCAAAGCAGGTATGATAATACTGCCTATAGAGTACCAAATATCGACAACAGAGGGTATCCATAAAACAATCAATACCGAGATAATTGACGTGATTAAAATCCCAAACTGAGAAAACCTGTTATTAAGGTCTTTTACACCTTTTAGTTTTGAAATGATGTCATTTCCAAGGGTCGTACCCGAGATAAAGATATATGAATGCATTGTCGACATAATACTTGCTATCATTCCTACAAAGAAAAGACCTTTTGCAACCGGGGGTAAGATCTTTTCAGCTAAAAGAGGATATGACATTGCCGGGGTTGTAAGGTCCTGCATATCGGCTCTGGCATATAGTCCCGCGGTTGTAGTTAAAAAATCAAAAATAAACCAAAATATCAGTGATATTAATACTCCATTCCTTGCTGTCTTTTCGTCTTTTGCGGCATAACATCTCTGGTAAAAGGAAGGATCAACCAATGCCCAGGCTCCTATGAAAAACCATACAAGTATGTACTGAAGCGAATTTCCACCTGTGAGACTAAGGTGTGAATCCGGTAAATTCGCTGCCAGGTAATCAAATCCTCCAAGCTCAGCGAAACAGAAGGGTAATATTATCCCGAAACCCACAAACATAAGTATGAATTCGAGAATATTTACCCTGATATCTGCTCTCAAGCCACCTCTGAACAAGTAAATGACAGATAATACAACGCATATTATCATAGAAGTTAGTAAAGGAATCTCAAAAATTAACTGAACTAAAATTCCCATCATAAGCACATAGGGAGCGGGGGTGATCAAAAAGAATACCAGGATCGCTCCAAAAATACTTACCTTTTTCCCATACGTTAATTCAAGTTTATCAGGAATGGTATATAATTCCGATCGGCGTATTTTTTTTGAAAGGAATAACGCGAATATAACGATAAAGAAATAATATGGAAAAGCGTAAAGAAACCATCCTGATATGCCAAATAGATATGTAAACTCACCTATTCCAAGTACACCGCCATAAAAAGTGGAAACCAGGGTAGCTACAAAAGCTGGAAGAGTTATGGCGCGGCCCGCAACCAGATAATCGAGAGGGGAGTTATCTGACTTTTTGGTTCGGAATCCAATGTATAATACTGCTAAAAAGTATAATCCGATTATTAGAAAATCGTAGACCGAAAAGCTGATCATTATTATCTATAAAAAATGTTTTTTAAAAAGCAGCAAAGATCCGCCTTTAAACGAAATAGATACCTTTGTTGAGACGGATTTGTTTAGTGTTCCTTCCCTTGTTCCAAATTCAAGTGTTTCCTCTTTGAGAGGGAATTCCAGTCCTGTTGTTGTTACTCTATTTGCTTTAGGGAGAGGCAGTAAGGAAATCAGTTCATCTTTTCTGTAATTAAACTTGATCAACTTATTAATAAACGAAATTTCAAATATATCATCGATAAGTTTTATGTTGAGCTTTTTGTAATAGCGTTTCATTACGCTGTAGTTATTCAATGTATGATCTGCTCGCGGACTCGCTCCGCCAAAAACCGATATATTCAGGATTTTGTTTTTTAAACAGTACATTAGGCATTTTTCAAAATCCGTAGTTTCCTGCTCGGAAATCTTAACTATTTCCGCACCGGCATTATGAAATTTCTTTAAATTCGATTGTTTTATGGAATCCATATCCCCTATAATTATGTTAGGGATAATGTTATAGTTTATAAGATGATTTGCACCACCGTCAGCTCCGATTATAATAGTATCTTTACTAATATAGTTTTTTACAACTTTCTTATGGGGAGTATCCCCATTCAGGAATATTATGCAGCTTTTTTCTTTCACAAGAGAAATTGTAATACTTTAATTCTTAACTATTATAAATGTTTTATTATCACTAAAATAAATTCTTATATTTGTAAAAACAATTTAGAATAAATGACGTTAAAGAAATAATGACATTCCTTAATCCGGCAATATTATTCGGACTTTTAGCAGTATCCGTACCCATTCTGATACATCTTTTTAATCTTAGAAAGGTTCAGAGAATGGAATTCAGTACACTAATGTTCATAAAAGAGCTGCAAAAGACAAAGCTAAAGCGTATCAAGCTGAAACAGCTGATATTGCTAGCTTTAAGGTGCCTAGCAATAATATTCCTTGTTATCGCATTTTCGAAGCCTGTTTTTGAGGGTATCGCGGGGGACAGCTCGGGTCAAAAGACCGTCCTGATATTCCTCGATGATTCTTTTAGTATGAATGTGAAAGATGAATCAGGTACGTATTTTGACAGAGCTAAAAGTATGATTGAGAGTATCCTGAAAAATTATAAGGAAAATGATGAAGTTTATTTTATTCCTACCTCAGTTGCAAAAATGAAAAATAAGCGGATATATTATGAAGATTTTCAGGAGATAATTGATTCTACGAAGTCAATGAAGCCTGTATTTAAATCAGCTTCGATGGATGAGATTGTACTTATGGCTAATGAGATTTTAAGTAAAAGTAAAAATATAGCGCGTGAGGTTTATGTAATATCGGATTTTCAGATAGGGAATTTCTCCGTTAATGAAAGTGCAGGTGAAAGGGAAGCATTCCAAAACACCAATCTTTACTTAATAAATATTGGAGATAGGGAGGCGAATAATCTTTCCGTGGATGACTTTGAAGTGATTTCAAAAATAATAGACAAAGACAGGACCGCTAAAGTAAAAGTAAATCTTTCAAATCATAACAAGTTTAATGTATCCAATAAAGTTTTAAATTTATACATCGATGGAAATAAAGTATCAGAGAGGGTCACAGATGCGGGTTCCTTGTCCAAAAAGGACGTAGAGTTTGAATTTAAGCCCCTGAGAACAGGAAGCATTGCGGGATACATAGAACTTGCTCAAAATGACCCTTCCGAAGACGAGATACTCGAAGATAATAGAATGTATTTTACTTTGTACATACCGGAAGAATTCAATGTATTGATGGTCGGAAGTAACCCGGAAGATTCAAGATTCATCGAGGCTGCATTGGCATCAGCTGAGGAGATGCTGTCGGATTCTGTGGCAGTTCGGGAGAAATTCGTTAAAGTTGAAAATTCCAGTACCCTGGGAAATCTCAGCAGCTATGACCTTGTATTCATTACAGGAAAGAATTCATTCTCCGAAGATGAAGCAATGAGTTTGAAGAATTACATCGAGGGAGGAAGAGGTGCATTTATTTTCCCTGGTGAGAATATAGATGTAGGAAATTATAATGACGTTCTTCTGTCGAAATTTTCGATTGCGAGGATATCCGGGCGGCAGAACTCAAGCCCTCAGCCGGATGGAACGGGACTTGCATTCGAGAGGCTTGATTTTGAGCACCCGCTGCTGTCGGAGGTTTTTAAAAATGAACAGTTATCGATTACATCAGATAATGCTAATCTGGAATCGCCGGGTATTAGAAGTTACTACGAGATAATAAAAGATGACGGGGCTAATTCCATTATCACATTGAACTATAAGAAAGACTTTCTCGCAGAATCTCAGGCAGGTGACGGTAAGCTTATTTTAAGCTCGGTACCTGCAAATCTCAGCTTTTCGGATTTTCCGCTAAAGTCACTGTTCGCGCCTTTGATTATCAGGAGTGTCTTCTACCTTGGGAATAGTTTTGATTATAAAAAGAATTACACTGTAGGAAATATTAATATTATTAATACAAGAAATCTTGGACCCGCGGATAAGGTTGTCATTCCTTCCGGAGCTTCTCACGAGTTTAATGAAAATATAATTACTGCGGATTACTTTGCTTTACCATATGATGGGTATTCCAGTACAGCCGGTATTTATACTCTTATTGATTCCATTGGGAATAGTTTTCTCTTTGCATTGAATAAAAGCTCTGAGGAAAGTATCCTTGAAAAATTAAATGATGGGGAAATAACATCATTTTTTAATTCCAGGGGATATGAGAATGCAGGAATCATTACAGAGGCAGGAGAGTTACAAGTAAAGATAAACGAAGCTCGTTTTGGTAAAGACCTTTCTATATTTTTTCTTATGGCAGCTATTGCCTGTGTGGCAGCTGAGATCATTCTTTCCAAAAAAATGGAAAAAAGTTAACAATAACTTTTAAACATAAACAAAACAGTTTGAGAACTAAATTTGGGGTAATATTTTTATTTTCAATGATTTCGTTTTTTGCAATGAGTATGAATTCGTACTCTCAATGTTCAGATGCAGGTGTTTGCTCATTGGGCAGCCATAAGCATCAGGAAGAAGAAGAGGCGGGCGCAAATAGTTCTGTGTCATTGAATGGCAGAATAGGATACAGCGGGAAGGATGATGATGTGACATACAACAGTATTAATGCTTCGGGGAATTTCGGCCTTTCAAGAAATCTAAGTGCCAATTTCAGTATCCCATTTAATATGCAGAGCGGTCCTGCCGGGGATTTCAGCGGTATTGGGGATTTGATCCTGGGCATTACTTTTAGTCAGCCACTCGATAGGGAATCTTCTTTGGACATTAAAGTCGGTGGAAAGTTCGCGACAGGCGATGCTAATCAGGGTACAACTCCCGGAAATACCTCACTGCCTTTAATATATCAGAGTGGTATGGGTACAAATGATATATTATTGGGTGTTACATATAATTATATGGACTTTATGGCTACCCTTGGTGGACAGGTTCCATTAGACAGAAGCAAAAATGATTATTCACAATTACAAAGAGGAACGGATCTGCTTCTTGGCTTAGGGTATACTTTTCCTGCATCAGAGCAATTTTTCGTGACAGGGGAAATAATTACAATTAAAAGATTATCGAAATCTAACATCATTCTTGGCGGAGCTGAGTTTGATGTTCCGGACAGCGATTTTCTTCAGATGAATATCCAGCTTGGAGCGAATTATCTTGTTAGCAGAAATGTGGGTATCAATGTTTCCGGAGCCATTCCTCTTATGAAAAGAGATACGAATGTGGACGGCACTAAAAGAGCATTTACATTTTCTGCAGGAGCCAGCTACTATTTTAACCTGGGGTTATAGCAGGTACTTCTCAGCTATTCTGAATGTCGGGGCTCCACTTGAGATAACCATATTATGGAAATCCTTCATTGAACGATTACCATTATACTTGCTGAAGTATTTATCTCTTAGCTGTTTTAACATAATTTTACCCAAAGTGTAGTTTATGTAGCCCGGATCATAAGCGCCTCTTTCTGCTTCCTGGCGGGCAGTAGTTTCATTCATATGTGCATTTTTCTTAAAGAACTCTGTTGCTTCATCAATAGTCATTCCCTCTGTATGTAGCCCAATTGCAACCAGGTACCTACAGCATCTTATTAATGCCTCTTTTAACTGAGCATATCTTACCTTTGGATCGTCAAGGTTATATCCTTCATCGATCATCATTTCCTCCGAGTAATGAGCCCATCCCTCAAGATAAGAATAGCTCATAAAGATCGTTGCAATTTTTGATGCTTTTTCATACGCGGTAGCAATGTGAATGTAATGCCCCGGAAAAGCCTCGTGTATGGATATGAGCTTTAAAGTAGGGTAATTGAAAAGGGACAGCCACTCGTCTTTTTTTGCCTGGTCCCATTCCTTATTTGGCAGATTTACATAATAAAATGATTCATCACTGTCCTCAAAAGGACCGGCGGTACCCATTGCTGCAAAACCTATATTCATAAATTCGGGCATATCGATTACCTTACAGTTGAGCTGTGAGGGGAAGTCGACAATGTCTTTCTCTTTTATGAATTCTATCAGTTCAGTAAGAGTATTCTCTGTTTCGGAAATCAGGTTTTCCTCTGTCGGATGTTCAGCTTCTATGGTGTCGAGCTTATCCGCGAGTTGATGACGGATGATCAGATCATTCATTTTATCCTTTAGAATCGAAAGCTCATTTTCTCCCATTTTCTTTAGCTCATCCAGGGGGATATCCACCTGTTCACCGTGCTTGAGCATTGCGGAGAATTTTTCTTTGCCAAGTGGATAGCTGTTATCCGATTGGGGAATGAGAGTTTCTTCGATGAAATGAACATATTTCCTGAATGCCGAAAGAGCTTCATCTACGTGTTTATGGTATTCGCTTAACAGGGCTTCTTTTACACTCTCCTCGATTGTAGTGTCCACCTCGATGGCTTTCTTCAAATCGTGTTCAAAAAAGCTGATATAGCCTTCACAAAATCCCTTCGCGTACTTGCAGAATACTTTGGGTACTGTTTTGTTGAGATTTACATAAGCGCATTCCAGAGCAGCCGGTACTTTTTTCATTATCTCAAAAATGGATCTTACCCGTGTTTCGAATGGCGCGTAGTCTTTTCCAATGATGGAATTTATACTCCCGAATCCATAGGTATATACCATAGGATTATTTTGATAACTTTTTATTTCGCTTGCATCAAATAAATATGCATCGATGGTCCATTCGAGTATTTCGTAATCATATTGCTCCGCCTGTGATAAATCCTCAAAATGAATTTGCTCAAGCTCAATCTTTAGTTCTTCCATTATTTTCTTAGCATTCTCAATCGCTTCCTTTGAGAGGTCTTCGATTTCATTGTCATATTCGTGTAATCCCAGGTAAACGGCAGAGCCGGGATGGAGGTCAAAATAAATTTTTAGAAATTTTTCGGAGAATGCCTTAAAGCTTTCAGATGAACTCATTTAGTATTTGGGTTAAGGTTGAATTTCGGAATAATCTCCGATATTTAATGTATTTTTTGATTTCTTAATGACAGAGCTTTGTCCGATAATTGAATCCTTAAGTTTTGAATCTTCAATTATCGTGTTTTTGCCTATAATGCTGTTTTTAATCCTGCTATTAGAAATATTGCAATTATCATTTATTGTTGTGTAAGGTCCTATCTCAGCATCTTTAAATTTTACATTATTACCTATAAAAACAGGCTCTATGATCTTTACACCTTTTAACTTATTTTTTTTCTTGCTGAACTTCTTTAAAAGATACCTGTTTGTTTCCAGCAGGGTCTCGGGCTTACCGCAGTCCAGCCAGCCATCAATGTTATATGTAGTAAATTTCTCGCTTTTCAACATTTCTTCCAGGGCGTCCGTCAGCTGGTATTCACCGCTTGTAGTAATGTTATTCTTCATTATGCTTTCCAGCGATGAAAAAAGGGCTTTTGAGTTTTTCACATAATATAGTCCAACAATGGCTTCATTTGAAGGTGAGACTTTTTTTGATTTGGGCTTTTCCACAAAGCGGGTAACATACCCATCCTTGTTCTTTTCGACTACACCGAATCTGCGGGGGTCATCAACTTTTTTTACCCCGATAACTGAGCTGTCGTTTTTTATAAAATTCCTGATGTCTACATCGAATAAGGTATCTCCAAGCACGATCAGAGCCTCATCGTTTTTCTTGAAAGCAGGTTTCGCGTGATGTATTGCGTGACCAAGACCTTTAGGATCTTTTTGCTCGATGTAACGGAAGTTTGCTTTACCGCCAAAAGTATTATTCAGATATTCCCTTATATTATCTCCCAAATACCCGGTAATTAGAACAAACTCATTGGAAATCTTTTCGTTGATTATTTGCTCAACAATATAATGTATCATCGGCTTTCCGGCAACATTGAGCATTGGTTTTGGATTTGTCAATGTATGCGGCCGAAGCCTTTTTCCAACACCAGCTACAGGTATTATAACCTTCATATTAGAAAATGAAAAATTTAAAAATCAAATTGCAAAACTATAAATTAAAAATCAAAAATCACCGTTTACCCTTCATTGTCAGAATACTTGAAGCTAATATGTTTGATATTTCTATCAATTC
>JAEYVS010000029.1 GCA_023429265.1 Bacteroidota bacterium
CAAATGAAAGCCGTGATATGTAACTTGCCACTCCATTTACAAAGCCATCAACAATCTTAATATCAAAGATTCCCCAGAGGAATTTATCTGAAGTTTTATAGATAGGCTGAACTATTGCTTTATCATAAGCTTCGTCAACATAGTACTTGTTTTCGAGAACTTTTCCAAATCCTTTTTCTTCGGGGAACGTCTCTTGTTTTGAGTATTTCCTGAGAGCAAAGACGATCGCTGTTGCCGCAATAACAACAGATAAGGCTACCAGTACTAACTCAAACGCTATGGTGTGCTGGTTAGCGGGATTATTGGCAAGGAAAACCGCCCTTGCATCAGCAAATACCGGATTCAGCCATTGTTCGAGGAAATTTGGCAGACCTGTAAAGTGTGGAAATCCAATAAAACCACCCACTGCTGACAATATTGCCAGGATTATAAGAGGAACCGTCATGGTAGCCGGAGATTCGTGCGGATGCAAGTGAGCTTCGTCATAACGAGGCTTGCCATAGAATGTGAGTCCCATCAAGCGGAACATATAGAACGCTGTTAATCCTGCAGTGAGGAGTACAATGATGTAAAATGGAGCTCCCGCGTGCGCAATGACATTATATAATATCTCGTCTTTGGAAAAGAATCCTGAAAGCGGCGGGATTCCGGAAATAGCCAGCGCTCCAATAAAGAATGTAATGAATGTAATTTTCATTTTACTCTTCAGGCCACCCATTTTCCTGACATCCTGCTCTTCGTGCATTCCATGAATAACAGATCCCGAGCCAAGGAACATAAGGGCTTTGAAGAAAGCGTGTGTAATAAGATGAAATACTGCTATATGATATGCGAATACCCCCAGGGCTATAAACATAAAACCAAGCTGAGAAACAGTGGAGTACGCGAGTATCTTTTTAATGTCGTTTTGCTTGATGGCTATAGTAGCGGAAATAACAGCCGTAAGTATCGCAACAACGAGAATAATTTCCGTAGTAAATGGAGTAAGGGCGTACATTAAAGATGTCCTTGCCACAAGATACACTCCTGCCGTAACCATAGTCGCGGCGTGAATGAGCGCAGATACGGGCGTTGGACCTGCCATAGCGTCTGGCAGCCATACGTATAGAGGTATTTGAGCCGATTTACCGCATGCTCCAAGGAAAAATAGTAATGAGATGGCAATCAGCAGGGGATTATTGAGTTCGAATCCGCCTATGCTGCCCACAAACTCTGAAATGGTCAGTGTTCCGAAATTCGCAAATATCAGGAACATTGCTATCATAAAGCCAAAGTCACCAATACGATTGACAACGAATGCTTTTTTGGCGGCATCTCCGGTGAATTTCTGTTCGTACCAAAATCCTATCAAGAGGTAAGAACACAAGCCCACACCTTCCCATCCAAGGAAGACCAGGAGGAAATTATCAGCCAGGATGAGATTAAGCATCGCGAAAATGAACAGATTCAGGAACGCGAAGAATTTGGCGAATCCCGGGTCACCGTTCATATACCCTATGGAATATACGTGTATCAGGAAGCCTATTCCGGTCACTATCAGCAGCAGGGCAACTGAGAGCGGATCCAGGAGATACGCGAAATTCACGGAAAGATTTCCGGTCTGTATCCAGCTTGCAAGATTAACGGTGATGCTCCTCTGGTCGGGCGGCATACTGAGCAAGTCAAAGAAAATACCAACTCCAATAACAAAAGGAATGAAAACCAGGAGTGAAGAAATCCATCCGGAAAGCTTCTCATTATTCAGTCTTTTGCCAAAAATCCCATTAATAAGGAAGCCCAGCAAAGGAAGGAATATTATAAGTGAAAATAGATCTGTCATCAAATATTATTAAAGAATATTACCATTTAAGGATATTGAGTTCGTCTATATTTAGAGTGTCCTTATTTCTATAAAGTGAGATAATAATAGCCAGCCCGACGGCGGCTTCAGCAGCAGCCACGGTCAGCACCATAAAAACGAAGATCTGCCCGCTGACATCTCCCATAAAGGAAGAAAATGAGATCAGGGTAAGATTTATGGCATTAAGCATAAGTTCGATACACATAAAGATGATGATAGCGTTTCGCCTTACGAGGACACCAATTACACCAACAGAGAAAAGAAATGCGCTAAGAATGAGGTAATGATTTACTTCCAGCATTTAGGATATTGGATAATTTAATTCTTACAAAATTAACAAATGTATTTATGGGAATAAAGCTAAAATTTCGTGTAATAAAGTAAATTTTGCAGGTACAGAATTAAGCCGCAATAAAATTTTATATCAATTTACCAGCTTTTTCTTAGACTGAGATGAAATTAATTCATTAATCTTTTCAGAAAGCCAGGCTCTCGAAGCCAGTTTTTCAGTAGTTTTGATGTAATTTTCAAATGAGTCCAGGATGTTATACTCTTTTTCTTCTCTTGCTTTAAGAAGCTTAGTGTAGAGACTAATGAAATTTCCATATTGTTCGTAATGTATCCTAGCACTCTCTTTATTTCCGGAAAGAAAATGTCTGTAAGCATCTAAGTATGTGTATGCCTGTTCATATAGTTCCAGTTCATAATAAATTTTGAGCATCAAATTTCTTACGTCAAATTTATTAAGTACAAGATCGAAATTCATTGAATTCAAACTATCCAGCGCTACGCGAAATTCTTTCCTTTCGAAGGCGAGATGAGCATTTACAAAATGCTTCATTGTTTCTCTTCGGTCAGGCTTAAGGAGAGGGATATATTGATCAGCAAAAATCTGTACCCATTGATAGTCTTTATTAAGAATACCGCTCAAAATAATGTTTCTGAATAGTACCGCATGAAAGAACTCATTATTCTCATCTTCAGGTGATGAATAAAATTGTATCATCTTCTTATATACTTTGAATTCTTCTTTTGCAAAGTCAGGATCACCTTTTTCTTTATTTATCATACAGAAATTAGCCAGTTCGTGAAATAAGATATGTCTCTCGTGATGTGAGAAAAAATCAATGTGCGCGAAGAATAAATCCCGCATTTTTCCAAAATAAACGATATTTTTTTCACCTTCAACAAAACATTTACAGGAGCAATAGTATATTTCAATCAGCCAGGTAAATCTATAGTTGTTTTCATTTAAAGTATGAATGAGATCGTCAAAGTCAATATTCTGAGCAAGGCTGTCAAATAGTATATTATCAAACTTTTTGCCAAACCTTCTAATAACAACCTCTTTATCTTTTGTTCTTTGAAGAAATTTAATCAAAAATGAAAGTGTGGCATATTCTGTAGCTTTAACCCTATAGTCTATCGAACCGTCGAAGTCACTTTTCCAGAAGAGAAAATCATCTTTCTTAACACAAAAATCTTCGTGTTCATCAAAATAATACCTTCCGTCAAATAGAATATTCTCAAGTTTCTTTTCAATTAAATTCATTGTAGAAATAAATGGGCGTTCGAGCATTCTTTTCCTGAGCTGAGAAGCCAGGAGTTTTTCTGACATTAAAGAGTCGGATCTAAGCTTATAGTGAATTAGGAATGCTTCAGCCTGCCGGTTGAGGTCAAACATAAGATTTTTAAGCTTTTTGTCATTATAGTTTTCACGCGGGAATAATTCCGAATAGATTCTTTGCTTTTCGAGGTATAACTCAGGGAAGTCAGGATAATGTTTTTTCAGCGCAGAAAATAATCCTGTAACATCTCTTCCTATGGAAAAGAATGGCGATATGATAAACTTCTCAAAAGCAATAAGCTCTTCTTTTGAAAATGTAGATAAAATTTGTATTAATTTGCTACTTTTCATTTCGAGACTAATATATGCGAGTTTTATAGAACAATAAAGGTAAAACATCAATTACAGCCTAAAAAGTACGTTATTAGAATAGCTATAGCTCAATGGCTTCGAGACTTTCGTTTGAAAATCTCTTTGTTTCTGAGACTGAGACCCAATAATTTTGTATATAAATTTTACATTATATCGGTGAGACGATTCAAACATCAATATTTCCCTTTAGATAATAATTATAGATTCTACCGATCTCACCGGTAAACCGAACCTCCAATTGCCCCGATTATTTGGGGCAGGGAGGCAAGGTAAATCTAATAAACCGAAAATGAAAAAAATTACGTGTGTTTTATTATTGGCATTCTTATTGACAATAGTCTATGTTGAAAATCAAGCTAATGCTACAGATTATAATCAACGGTTAAAGGAAATAGCGGATAGTGTAATGAATTACTATCAGCAAAGTAAAGGTATTACAGATGGTGGAATTTTTATTGAAGTGAATGCACCATCAGGAAATTATTTAGTTTCCAGTGGTCTGGACGCAGGATTTAATGCAAATTATCACTTTAGAATGGCGAGCTGTACCAAGACATTTACGGCAGCTGCTATTATGTATTTACATCAGCAGGGTAAATTAAATATATATGAGACCATTACTTCAGATATACCAGGTACATCGGAGCCTTACATTCCCAATACACCATTTTTTGATGTACCTAATAAAAGCGCAATTACAATTGAACTGCTATTGCAGCATAGATCCGGGGTATTTGATGTTTCCAACACAGAGATTCCGAATAATGTACAACAACCATATGCAGGGCAATTATATACCGAATATATGTTAAACTTAGATCCTTCTCATACATTTACTTTTGCGGAGTTAGTTGGTGTTGCTGCAGCTAATGATCTGTCTTATTTCACTCCCGGATCCGCTTATCATTATTCCAATACCGGATATAGCATGCTTGGTGAAATAATTGAGAGAGTATCGGGAATGTCATATCACGACTTTTTACAAAATTCATTTTTCACACCGCTTGGAATGACAAATACTTCTGCACCATATACAGGTACTGATATTAAGATGCCTTCACCTTTTTTGCAGTCATATCTATATGAAGGGGGAATCCAAACTAATACAACGGCAGAGAATATGTCAGCACACGTATCAGAAGGGAACCTTATCTCCACTCCTGCGGAATTGATTAAATGGAATAAAGCGCTTTTAACCGGACAAACTGTAATCAATCAATCAACTGCAGATCTTATGATGCAGGTTGTTTCTAACGGTCAAGGCGGGTATTACGGATTAGGTATCAGCTACATAGAAGGTCTTGGTTTTGGACATTCAGGCGCGCATATAAGCTTTTTAACATTTATGTATTATAATCCGGTGACGGATATAACTATCCTGGTTGGAACTAATTTCTGGGACCTGGACCAGCTGGGGGCACAATTACAGGGGCTGGTAGATGTTTCAAAAACATCTGTAGCTGTACTTGAATAATTAAACTTTACAATAAATTAAAACTAACAAATCAATGAAGACAAGAAAATTCATTACAGCCATTTTTCTCTTAGCTATTATGGCTATCGGGGGGAATAACTTGTATTCACAATGGAACTATGGCACTCCATACTCAACATCACCACCATCTTCGGTTTGGCACCAGGTAGTGAACAGGCCTCCTTTGAATGAGGTATTTGACAGCCTTTCATTTCCATACCCGACCAATGCGTGGTTTAATAATATGTATCTTGGTCAATTGCCTTATCCGCAGCCATTCGGGATATTAGGAGCAAATATGATACACCCATATCCATACCAGCTATCTTTAGGAAATGGTTATGGTGCTTATCCAAATTTCAAAGCACTTGTCGCAATTAACTACAGACCATACGACCCGACTACTGTTACAACTCCGGGCGGAATACCTGTTGTTAACTGGAATAATTCCAGCTTCTGCTATATGGGAACTACCGAGCCTCAAAAAATAAAGCCGGTAATGTTAAATGATTACACCGAAATTTCAAGTACGATGAAATTTGTTGATTCGACTAATGTTACACGAAACTATTCATTCCCGATCGTGAGAGGTATGCCTTATGTAACTGCAATATATAATAACATTAAACCCGGTGTCTTTTTCCCGTCACCTATTATTACAAAGGTGAATGATGTTGCTGTTACTCCCGGTCAGCAATTTACCGGTTCAGTTTTCAAGATTGAAACAATCGGTGTTCCTAATACAATCAACAGGTCACAAACATGGATGTTATTTACATCTTCTTCTATAACATTAGAGTATTCTACAGCTCCAACTACTCAAGGTCTTATATCTACTTCTGATTTTACGGGCTGGTTTAGACTTGCTCACCTTACTTATGACGGCGAAAATATCACCGGACAGCAGGTTACGGATAAGATTAATATGTTAACTTCATATGCGAAGTTTATACCTTTAAAAGGGGAAGTCTCTGCATCAGTTCCTAATGGAAGCAGTACAGCATTCTTTAACTATACCTATACGCGTTTAAACGAGGGTTCACTTGGAAGCGATTCATTATTAATGATGGCTTTGCCTCACCACGTTGATATGCTATCAAATGCAACTACTAATACATTAAAGTATTCAGTACTGAAAGGTGAAATGAAGGAAGTCCATCAGAAGACCTGGAACATGACAGAAAATTTACCCGATGTTTCCTGGTATCCAAAGAATGGAAAACTGGCCACAGTTCCGCTCCAGTGGTGCGACACTCTTCAGAAATACGTTAATAATGATTACGCCGCATGGTTCAATAGGAACTGGCTGCCACCGGATGTGTACTTTGGCGAAAAAGCATTCTCACGACTGGCAAGGGTGATACTTGTAGCAGATGAACTTTATGAAAAAGATAATTCTCGATATGCCGATATGCAGACATTAGCTCAAACAATGCGAGATACTCTCAAAATATATCTTGGCGCATTTCTTGACGGCAGGCATACCGTCAACCCAATTCACGGACCTGGTGCCTGGGATTCATTATTCTATGACACAAAATTTGGCGGACTTATTTCTTCATTGAGCTGGGATAGTCTTAATGTAAGTCCGGGATTTAGTTATGGAAGCGCTCTGTATAATGACCACCATTTCCATTATGGATATTCCATATATGCCGCGGCTGTAATTGCAAAGAAAAATCCTAACTGGTTTACAGATAATGGGGATCATTACCTGAATAGTGTAAAAGACCTTTTAAGAGACATTTCCAATTCCAGTAAATCTGACGGTCACTTTGGACTAATGAGGTATCCTGATATGTATGAGGGACACTCCTGGGCAAATGGAATGATACCATACGGAAGTGGTAAGAACCAGGAAAGCTCCAGTGAATCCCTTAATGCATGGTATGGTATGTATTTGTTTGGATTGGCAATGAATGACAATAATATAAAGACATCTGGACATTTCTTACTTGCGCAGGAATTAAGATCAACAAAAAAGTATTATCACATAAAATTACCGCAGACAAATCCTGTATATCTGCCCTTCTTCACGGATAAAATGCGGGTTGTGACAAATCTTTACCAGGTTGCTCTCGATGGTCAGACTATCTTCGGTACCGAGCCTTACACCGTATATGGCATCCACGTAATTCCACTTACTCCGCTTACTGAGGAGTTATGGAAATATGATTACGCAAAGGAAGTATTTGATTATTCAGCGTACGGATTGAGAGGTTCACAAGCATTTGATTCAACAAATACAGATGCAAATGTTTGGGCGTGGACAGGCATAAATACAGGCGTACAGGCAACAGCTTATCCGAATGAAGCATTAAACTTCTATAAATTTTACGGCTATAATAATACTAATTTCGATAATGGAAATACCGCGACAAATACAATGTACTGGATACTTACCAGGATATACAATCCTGTAGGTATTACACAGATAGGTACGGAAATCCCGGAGAAGTTTACTTTGGATCAAAACTATCCGAATCCATTCAATCCTACAACGACAATTAAGTTTAACATCCCTAAGAATGCGTACGTGAAGCTGGCAGTTTATGACATACTCGGCAGGGAAGTCGCTAAACTGGTGAATAACCAGCTGACAGCAGGAACATATAATTATGAACTTAATGGAACGAAGCTATCGAGCGGAGTGTATTTTTATACTCTCGAGGCAGGAGACTTTGTGAATACCAAGAAAATGGTATTAATTAAATAATTCTTTCCTTTAATCAGAGCTCGTTTCAATGAAATATGAAGCGGGCTTTACTTTTATATCAGGAAAAAATGCTTATCAAGTGTTGAATATTTTAGTTAGTTTTTAATCCACACGGGGTAATCGCAGACAATTCCTAAATCAAATGTATTTTATGAAAAAGTTTACTTTTTTATCACTCGCAGCGTTTTTATTAATGCTTACTGGAGTTTCATATTCTCAGTGGAATTACGGTTCACCGATATCGACATCGGCTCCATCAAACACCTGGCAGCAAGTGGTAAACAAACCGCCTTTTAATGAGATGTTCGACAGTCTCTCATTCCCGTATCCAACCAACGCATGGTTTAATAATTTTCTTTTGCAGCAGACATCGTATCCGAATTTATCCGGAAATTTAGGAGGCAATAAGGCATTTGTTTATCCTTACCAGGTGAATTTCGGGTGGAACTATGTTGGGTACTCAAATCCTAAAGGTCTTTTAGCAGTAAATTATAAACCCTTCCAGGTAAATGAGACGGGTGGAACCACTCCAATAATAAGCTGGGATGACGGAGCATTTGCATTTATGGGGGTTGTAGATCCGGGTAATGTAAAACCATCGATCAAAAATGATTATACAGACCTTTCAGCGACTTTACGATTTACGAATACAACAAATACAAGCAAATATTACGAAGCACCTTTGGTGAGAGGAATGGCATATGTTACGATGATGTATAATAATATCAGACCGGGGATATATTTTCCAAGCCCTGCAGTATTAAAGGTCAATGATGTAAATGTTGCAGCTGGACAGCAATTCACCGGGACATCATTTAAGATTGAAACAACAGGAAGCAATAATACAGCGTTCAGACCACAGACGTGGATGATATACAGTTCAAGCAGCATAACACTGGAATTCTCACAAGGGGGACAGACATTGGGCATGATAGCAACTGCTGATTTTACAGGATGGCTGAGACTCGCTCACGTGACGTATCAGGGAGAAAATGTAACTCCTCAAGAGATAACGGATAAAATTAATTTATTAAACTCATACGCTAAGTTTGTTCCTGTAAAAGGAGAAGTAGCGGCAAATATTCCAAGTGGAAGCGGTACAGCTAATGTAAACTTTAACTTTACCAGGTATAAT
Organism: Bacteroidota bacterium; assembly: GCA_023429265.1. Taxonomy (GTDB): domain Bacteria; phylum Bacteroidota; class Ignavibacteria; order Tepidaquicellales; family Tepidaquicellaceae; genus JAEYVS01. The sequence goes on from JAEYVS010000029.1 coordinate 9,105, forward strand.
GAAGGATCACTGGGAAGTGATTCATTATTAATGTTAGCATTACCTCATCACACAGATATACTTTCTAATAATACATCCAATACATTAAAGTATGCAGTACTAAAGGGTAATATGAGGGAAGTGTATGGTAAGACGTGGAATATGACTGAGCAATTACCCGGTTACAGCTGGTATCCCCAAAATGGCAAGCTTGCGACAGTACCGCTTCAATGGTGTGATACTGTACAACATTATGTGAACGAAGACCTGTTCTTATTTAACAGGCAGTATCTATGGCAGGATATCTATAGCCAGGGAAAGCATCTGGCAAGGCTAGCAAGGACAATTGTGATAGGTGATGAGCTTTATGAGAGGGATAATGTCCGGTATGCGTCAGTGCAGGGGACTGTTCAAACTATGCGGGACTCGTTAAAAATTTATCTCGGAGCATACCTGGATGGCAAGGCAACATTGCTGCCTACCGTGACTCCCTCGAACAGAGATTCATTGATGTATGACACCAAGTACGGCGGATTGATAGCAAGCAGATCCTGGGATAGCCTGAATGTTACTAATGGAATTGATTTCGGAAGCGCGTTGTATAATGACCACCATTTTCATTATGGATACATATTATATACAGCTGCTGCAATTGCTAAGCAGGATCCGGGCTGGTTTACAGCAAACGGCAATCATTACCAGAACAGGGTAATGGACCTGATAAGGGATATTGCGAATCCGAGCAGGGGAGACGGGCATTATGCATTAAATAGGTACAAAGACTGGTTCGATGGTAACTCTTGGGCGAACGGACTCGTGCCTTACGGAGGAGGTAAAAACCAGGAGAGCTCAAGTGAAGCTGTGAATGCCTGGTACGGAATGTATTTATTCGGACTCGCAATGGGTAACGATGATATTAAAAACACAGGGGCGTTGTTTTTGGAGCAGGAGATACGGGCAACCAAGAAATATTATCACATAAGGCTTCCACAGGTGAATCCGGTTTATCCTTCGTATTACACAGATAATTATCACATAGTTACAAATCTATACCAGAATGGCATAGATGCTCATACATTCTTTTTGACGACAAATTACACAATACACGGGATACAGGTAGTCCCTGTAACTCCGGCGACCGAGCAGTTATGGAAATATGACTACTCCAAAGACATTATGGATTATCCGAACGGATTAAGTGGTACACAGTGCTTTAACCCGGCTAATACTGATGTGGGCATATGGAACTGGACTACGATAAATGTTGGTGTTCAGGCAGTGGCATATCCGAATGCAGCTTTAAGTTTCTTCCCAAATTATGGGTATAACAGAATAAACTATGACAACGGTGCGAGTCAGTCAAATGTAATTCACTGGATACTGACCAGGGTGTATAACCCGGTCGGAATCACTCCACTAAGCACTGAGATACCTGAAAGACATATGTTAGGTCAAAATTACCCTAATCCTTTTAATCCGTCTACATTAATAAATTTCAGTATTCCGAAAGGAACGTATGTACAGCTCACAGTTTACGATATGCTGGGTAGGGAAGTGACTAAGTTAGTAAACAGCAACTTACAAGCGGGTTCATACAGGTATGAGTTCGATGGAAATAAGCTTTCCAGCGGGATTTATTTTTATACTCTGGATGCGGGCAGCTATATTGAGACTAAAAAAATGATGTTAATTAAATAAGCATTTATTTTTATCTCCCAATGCCTATGTTTGTAGTTTTGACATAGGTATTTTTAATTAGAATTTTGCATCTGTGTGATCTTTTCAGATAGCCAGTCCCTATTTGCAATGATTTCCATATTATCCAATTCTTTCAAAAGATAGCCGTCATCATTCCTACTGCCATTACTACCTGTGCTTGCTCGCAGTATTTTATTATAAATTGAAATGAAATTGATGAATTGTTGCTTATATTCGTCAGCGAGTTCTTTAGTATTTTTCAGAAAATGTTTAAAGGTATCTACCATAGAGAATGCCTGGTCATATAATTTCAACTCAAAAAAGATCTTTAAAAGCATATTCTTAACATCTAGCTTGTATAAAAACACATCATACTTTACCTTGTTTATATTTTCCAGCGCTTTTTCAAAATTTTTATTTTTATATTCTATATGAGCTATAGAGTAATATTTCGTGTTTTCTCTCAAATCAGGTTGTAACTTTTCTATCAGTGAATCCATATTTTCAAAATACCAGTTATTCTCATCCATATCGGTAGAAAGAAATAAAATATTCCTGAATAAAATGATGTTAAGATACTCATCATCTGAAGCCCTTAAAGCATCCTCCGTTATCATTTCTTTATAAAGTTCCATTTCTTCTTTTCTGTAGCTGGATTTTCCAAGATTATAATTCCTGATGCAGAAAGAAAGAAAATCGCTCAATATGTAGTATTTTTCACGTTTGGAAAATTTATTTGAATTTTCCTTATAGATGTTTCTGAAGAATGTATAAGATTCCACATCGTTGAGGTCTTTTGCCGATTTATATGAATAGTAATATATCTCCATTAGCCATAAATAATCATACTTTTCTTTTTTTAAGATTGAGATGATTATATCCATATCAATCCCTGCAGATAAAGAATCTAAAAGCAAATTCTCAGTCTCACCGGTATATGTAGAATAAACTACTTCCCGGTCACGCAAAGCCCTTAAATATTTGACGAGGAATGAAAGCAATATATATTCGGTATGTTTTCCCTTTAGAGTAACTACCTTCCTGAAATCATTAAGTCCTACATAGTATTCTTGTTTTAGCCATAGAAGTTTATCTTCCAATGAAAATCCGTTAAAACTATCAAACAGCCTACCATTAACTCTTTCTTCAATTAAGTACAGAGTGTTTGCGAACAATTTTCTTTTACCTCTATCCTTATATTGAATAGATAGCATTAATTCTTTCTCGCTTTCATTTTTCTTTAAAGATTCAGATATGAGAAATTGTTCAGCCAGGTAGGTTAGCTCAAAAGAAAGATTTTTTAATTTTTTTTGATTGTACTTTTCACCAGGAAATAACTCATTAAAAAAAATTTCTTTATTGATTTTCGATGATTTGAAATCCGGATAAATTTTTTTTATTTGCGAAAAAAATCCGGATACATCTCTACCCCGTGTAAAATATGGCGACAAAATGAACTTTTCGAAAGATTTCAATTCCTCCTGAGAGAAAGTGCTGATTATTTCTATAAGCTTGCTCTTTTTCATTTGAGACTAAATATATTGTATACCCCATAGAGTATAAAGGTAAAAAGCTCATATTTGCTCATAATTACACTTTACTTTTTTAATTCTCTGAAAATCATTGAGACTATTTGGTAAAAATTTCTTTTTAATATGCATTTAATTGACTTAATTTTACACATTCAAAAAATAAATCTAAGGAGATAAATTTGAAAAATCTATCGTTTGCAGTAATTTTTTTAGTGTTAATTTCATTTATTCAGGTAAATGGATATTCACAATTTACAAAAGAGCAGCAGGAAAGTATCACACCCGATGAATCTTTGCAGCTGCTCAAAGACGGTAATCAAAGGTTTGTAACCTCAAATAAAAATGAGAGAAATAGAAATGCTGAAATTAAAAATTCAAGTTCCGGTCAATATCCATTTGCGGTCCTTCTTAGTTGTATGGACTCTCGTGTAGCTCCTGAAACCCTTTTTGATCAGGGGATAGGGGACATATTCATTAATCGTGTTGCAGGGAATATCAGCAATGATGATATGCTGGGTGGGATGGAATACGGATGCGCGGTGGTGGGTTCCAAATTGATACTGGTGTTGGGTCACACAGAGTGCGGTGCAGTGAAGGGCGCTATAGACGGAGCTGAGCTTGGTAATCTAACCGGTCTGCTGCACAAAATAGATCCTGCCGTAGATGCAACTAAATATGATGGAGACAGGACCTCAAAAGACAGTGAGTTTGTAGAACTTGTGACTGAAGAAAATGTAAAGCTAACAGTCGATCAGATCAGAAAAAATAGTCCCGTATTGAAAGGGATGGAAGATGAAGGAAAAATCAAAATAGTTGGAGCAATGTATAATGTTTCTACCGGAGAAGTTACTTTCTACGAGTAAATAATTATTTATCTCCCTAAGCCTGTGATCCGGAGTTTTGGACGCAGGCTTTTATTATGCAACAAAGTACCTTATAATTTGCTTTCAGCTTGATGATATTTCGTATAAATTGACTGTATGATCAATTTTCCATTGGTATTTAAAATTGGGACACTTTTATTGTCGATATTGTTTTATTTAGTGTCGCTTGTATTGCCCTGCTATTATATGCACCACGACCTTGATGCAATCTACGGATTTGTTTGCCTGATATTCGGATGGATGGTATTCTTTTATGACCCGGTTTTCATAATCCCCTGGTTTTCCAATTTTTTGTTTCTTTTGTGCATTCCATTTGCATTTTTTCGGATATCAGGGTTTATAGTTATTCCTATATGTTTAGCAGCAATATGTATGGCAATTCCTGCGTTTTTTGTCACAGCATTACCAATGAATGAAGTAGGGGGCATATCAGCAGTAACTATTGACTCAGGAGCATATTTATGGCTCTTTTCTTATATCACGCTGTTCGTTTCATTATGCATTCCGGCTAAATGGCAAAAGCGAATTAATTCACACTCTGAAACTATTCCGGATATATACGAGATACCTTAATTGAGAGGGGAAGTATCAGAGCTTTAGAACCTAACAAGTTAGTATTCAATCATGTTTGACTTTACATAATATATATTATATAACAATATATGTACATTTAGTGAAGATCGGGTTTGTTTATTGATTCAAGCATATACAGGCTTTTTAATAGATTTTCGGTGGAGTTGTATTCCTCTGTATACTTTATAATTTCTTTTATTATTTCGTAAGCTGACCCTGTATTTAATGAGCCTCTAATATGTGAATGCAGCTGGTTTTCTGAGTAATTGGTACAGAGCATAGCTACATTTAATAATTCACGTTCTTTGAGGCTTAATCCTGAGCGTCCTAAGACTTTACCATATCCCTCAATGATCATCCATTCAGCCAGTTCAGGGCTCAGATTGCTGATATTTGATTGCAATTTATCAATATTCTTATTGTAAACAGTTTTACAGTTAGATATTCCTCTTTTTTCAAATATATTAACATTATATTGCTCCTTACTGGGTTGATAACCTGGAAAATGCTCCTTGAATACTTTTAGAGTCTGAATTGCAACCGGAAAACCATTAAATAGGTATAATTGCAGAATACTTTCATAAATAGCTGCAGGTTCTATAACTGCGGACTTTAATTCGTCCATTATACCAGGCAGCAGATCATACTTTTTAGCTGATGCACAGGACACCAGTTTTACAAGATATTGTATTTGTTTTTCTATCATTTGGGTATGAATAAATCTATATAAATTACTTTAACTGTTATATTTTCTTATTAAATAAGCAAGCTAAGATTAAGTTGATTCTTGAGAATACTTGATAGATATATATTAAAAAGTTTTGTAATGAATTTCTTCTTTGGAACACTATGTTTCATTGTTATATTCATTGCAATAGACCTGATCGAAAATGTGGATAAGTTTATCGATAAGAATGTGCCTAATGAAATACTTATAAGATATTATATTTATTTCATACCTGAAATTTTAAAATTAATAACCCCGGTGGGAATGCTTCTGGCTTCCCTATTTACCATATCAAGGTTTATTAACTACTCGGAATATACTGCAATGCAGTCATCCGGTATAAGTTTAGCCCGTTACCTGGCTCCAATAATGGCATTTGGACTTCTCATAACCTTATTTTCGGTATATTTTAACGGATGGATCGTTCCCGAAGCAAATTCTTCCCGGCTTCAGATCGACCGGCAGTACTTAGGAAAAAATGTAATTAATGCGAGCGTACAAAATCTTCATATACAGGATCAGAATAGCAGGATAATAACAATTGGGTTTTATGATGACGTCTCAAGGACAGGACAGCAAATTTCGATACAGAATTTTGATCCAAATGACAGAACAAAATTAACTGCCAGATATGATGTTCAGAGTATTGTTTGGGATACGGCACGCTCAGACTGGAAGCTTACGATGGTTTCTGAAAGAAAATTTATTGACAGTAACAAAATAGAGTATGAAACCTATCCAATTGCCTATGTAAGCGAAATCCCTGAATTGAGGAAACTATCTCTTACTCCCGACCTGATTTTAAAAAATCAACTTAAGCCTGAGGAAATGACATTGAGTGAACATAGTGAGTTCATCGATAATTTAAAAGCGAGCGGCCTGGAGAGCGCGAAGACTGAGGTAGATTATTATTCAAAGATATCATTTCCATTTGCCAATATTGTAACGATATTGTTTGGTGTATCGATATCAGCGAGTTCACGCCGACGTGGAGGAGCTGCCGTACAATTTGGTATAGCTATAATGGTCAGTTTTATATATCTGGGCTTTGTTCAAATATCCCAGGTTTTCGGTGATAATGGGGATATAAATCCCGTACTCACTGCATGGCTGGCAAATATAATATTTATCATCATATCGCTTTTAAA
>JAEYVS010000053.1 GCA_023429265.1 Bacteroidota bacterium
AAAAATGGCGAGAATGGAAACCGCGAAAATGCTGTAATTCTTCATTTAGTGAAGAAATGCTTCTATAAAAAGATGTTCGAAGCTGATAATAACCTCTTCGAACTGTACGGGTTTGTTTGTGGGCGATAAAGGACTCGAACCTATAACCCCCTCGGTGTAAACGAGGTGCTCTAGCCAATTGAGCTAATCGCCCGTATTATAAGCCTTTGCTTATAGAAGTTACAAAGATATTTCTTTATTTATCAAAATTCAAACCACTTTTAAATGAATATTTACATTTTATCCGCCAAAAAACAGGTTTTTATATGATAGAAATTCCATTTGCTTTGAATGTCTATTCCAATAATGGTATATTTAATGTTTATTTATACAAACTAACATAAGAGGCACATTAATGCTAAAAAATCTGAGCATTTTATTGATTTTGGGATTTTTCACAGCTTCATTTATTACATTGAACGGCTGTGGCGATGATAAAACCGACCCTGAATCATCAGGACAAAATACTGAACTATACACCAAGGATGACGCGGGTGAACGCGTAAAGCTGGTTCTTAAACCGCAGGAAAAAGATACTTTAAAATATAAAATGGTGGCTAAATCCACCGAGACAGAAAGAAGCACCGATGGTAACGCTGAATCAGTTACTATTGAGCAGGAAATTTCATATTACTATACACAGATCGTTGACAGAGTAGAAGAGACTGCTGTGACTTACAAAATGCAGTATGACAGCATAGTAATAGTTTCCAAGATCCAATCACCGGACTCCACAGTTTCAATAGTCTATAACTCTAACGTTAAAGATTCGGTTTATAATTTTCCGGACTTCATCCAATTCAACGGATCCATAGCAGCTCCTTTTTATATGAGAGTTTCGGACAAAGGAACAGTACTTGATCTTTTCGGAATGGAGAAGATATATGAGAATATTTTCAAAGCATTAGGTGACACACTTAGTGCTAATGACAAAGGCGTTGTTCAGAATTCAATCGGTGAATCGATGAAGGCAGTTCTCCAGCAGCAATTCCAGAAATTCCCTGAGGACAGCTCTGAGGTATTCCGTGATTCAAGCTGGTCGACTTCTTATGAAACACAGCTGTCGGTCTTCCCGGTTAAAAATCTTCTCAGTTATAAAGTCACAGACATTACAGAAGAAGACGGAAATATTCTTGTTACACTCGAGGCATCGATGAATACTGAAGTAATGCAAAAAGAAGTTTCAGAGCAGAACACTAAAGCATTGCTTGAAAACATAGATGCAGGAGGTACCGGGAAAATAGTTTACAATCTTTCCGGAGGATACATTAAAAGCAAAGAGACTGAGACTAAGATAGACGCCAAGATAAAGCTCTCCCAGGGAAGCCAATCAATGACATCTGATAAGACCCAGACATCCAGTGTCAATGTCCAGCTATTGTAAAAACTACTAACTAACATATTTACATACAGTTTAAAGCCCGGTATATTCCGGGCTTTTTTATTCAATATTACCTATTGCAAGTTTCCTTATAAATCCCGAAATTATAGAATGATAGTTCTTATTGCGGAATTTCGGCAATAAGACTTTTGTTTCTATAGATATAGAGAGAATTATGCTGAGCAATCTAAATAAAAAGAAGCTGGATGAGTTATTGGCGGCGTGTCACGACAACCTGCATACAAAGGTTGATGACAACCTCATAACAAAAGCTTTTAAGTTTTCAATGGAAGCCCATAAGAATGATAAGCGGGCATCCGGTGAGCCATATTTTACCCATCCGATAGAAGTAGCAATGATCGTCGCGAAGGAGATTCCACTCGATGACGTGTCAATTGCCGCGGCATTGCTTCACGATGTAGTGGAAGATACAGCATTTGACATAGATGACATCCGTGCGGAATTCGGAGATCAGGTTGCAGAGATTGTCGATGGCGCGACAAAGATGGACGGTATATTTGAAAATTACGAACAAAACCAGGTTGAATCATATAAGAAGCTGCTTCTTTCGATGACGTCGGATATTCGTGTGATGTTGGTTAAGTTCGCCGACCGTCTACATAATCTCCGTACGCTTGAATACCTTTCAAATCCCAAGCAGATCCGAATGGCGCAGGAGACTCTCGAGATATATGCCCCACTCGCGCACAGGTTTGGGCTATCGCAGGTAAAAACGGAGCTTGAAGACCTATCTTTTAAATACCTTGAGCGGAAAACTTACGACGAGATCGCGAAGAAGCTTAAAGAAAAGAAACGAGAGAGAGAGAAGTTCGTTCGCAAATTCATCGAGCCTCTTAAACAAAGGTTGATCCAGGAAGGTTATAAGTTTGAGATTTACGGACGCGCTAAACACATATACAGCATATACAAAAAGATCCAATCACGAAATAAAGGACTGGATGAGATCTATGATCTATTTGCAATTCGCATAATACTTGATACACAAAACAAGAATGATGTATTCTCTGTTTATGGGATTTGTTCAGAGCTTTATATACCAGTTCCTGAACGCTTTAAAGATTATGTATCTCTGCCCAAGCAGAACAGTTATCAATCCATACATACTACGCTCGTTAGCAATGAAGGTAAAATGGTTGAAGTGCAGATACGAACCCGGGAAATGCACGAGGTAGCTGAAAAAGGTATCGCGGCACACTGGAAGTACAAAGAGAATGTTACAGCAAAGGACGAAAAGCTCGAGAACTGGATAAAGTGGATTCGTGAGACTCTGGACTCCGTAGCACGGGATGAAACAGCTCCCGAGCAGATGCTGGAAAGCTTCAAGTTAAATTTATACCAGGATGAGATATACTGCTTCACCCCAAAAGGCGACCTGAAGGTAATGCCTGCCGGGGCAACAGCGCTGGATTTTGCGTTCGAGATACACACCGAGATAGGTCTGCACTGTATCGGCGCTAAGATTGACGGCAAGATCGTGAATCTTGATACCAATCTTAAGAGCGGCAGCCAGGTTGAAATAATAACTTCGAAAAACCAGCATCCAAAAAGGGACTGGGAGAAATTCGTTGTAACACATAAAGCTAAATCAGACATCCGTAAGTACTTTAATGCTGAAAAACGTAAAGGGGCTGATGATGGAAAAGACTTGTGGTTGAAAAAGCTGAAAAAGAGAAAGGTTCATATTAATGATGATACATTGCTGAAGCTCATCCACAGGATGAAATTCAAAGACCTCCAGAATTTCTATTACATAGTTTCCAGGAATGAAGAGAAAGCCGACGAGATAATAGATGTGTTCGAAGATAAGCTGAAACCTCCGGCAGAGCAGCGTCCTGAGACAAACGGACATACAGAAGAAACGATATATCAGAAATTCGTAGATAAAGCCCGCTCAGGCTCTACAGGCATCAGTTTGAAAAACGGACAGTCCAACGGTGACTTTAAAGGTCTGAAATATGAATTCGCCAAATGCTGCAACCCCATCCCGGGTGACGAAGTGCTTGGGTTCATAACAAAAGGCGAAGGTATTAAGATCCACCGTAAAAGCTGTAAGAACGTTGTAAATTTATTCCTGCACGACCCGGAAAGGATCATCGAGATAAACTGGAATGAAGACGGCGAAAATGACTTCACCGGCGGTATCAAAATAATCGGGGAAGACCGTCCCGGAATGCTCAATGAGATTACAAATACCATTCTGAAAAACTTCAATATTAACATTCAGGACGTGGTGATAAATAACCGCGGCTCTATGTTCGAGGGGACATTTATCCTCAATATCAAAAATCTGAAACAGCTTAATAAGATAATAGATAAGATAAACAACCAGGAAGGTGTGTTTAGCGTGACGAGGTATGAGTAGAGCTCTAAGTCATTATACCACAGAATAATTTAGGTGAAACTATCTTAATTCCCTGATATTCACTAAAACCAAAATCACTTACATTACCTGTAATAATATAATCAGCTTTTCCATCAACTGCTAATTCTATAAACTTATTGTCATCCTTATCTCTTGAAACATCTAATTTTACATTTACATTTACTTTTGTGGATAAGGTCAACAATAGTAGTAAAAGTAATTTTCCGTTTTGATAAAATTCTTCATATCTCTTAAACTTATCCCGGGCAATTACTTTACTATACTCCTCATATATTTCATCTGAGAGTAATAATTTAACTTTATCACCTAAAACATACTTATTTAATACTTCGGAGGGAGGACCTTTGGAAATGAGAGCAGATACGATAACATTTGTATCAATAACAACCTTAATCTCCACTATTTGCTTTTGTTATTTCGTTATTAATATCTTCAAGCGTTATTTTGTCTAACGAAGAAAGTTCAGCAAGATTAATTGATCTTTCCAGTAATTTTTTACCTAATTCAGCAATTATCTTCTTTTCCAAGGCATCCAAAGAAATTTCATCCTCTTTAATACCATATTTATTGATCTGATCTTCAGCTACAATTAAAGATATTGTTTTCATTTTCTTTGCATTTATACTAAAAATACTAACAATTTTTACTCTTCACAAGTTACAACTGCACAAGCATACTCATCCGTATGGGATATGCTTATATGATACTTGTACTCAGAGAAATCATTCTCTGCCAGGTGCACAATGTATGGCTTTCCCCTCTCATCATTTAGTATCTCTATGTCCTTCCATTTAAAATCTCTGGATATCCCTGTCCCTATGGCTTTTGAATAAGCCTCTTTGGAGGCAAATCTCCCCGCAAAATGCAGCTCCGGTTTTGAGAAGGTCTTGCAGTACGCAATCTCCTTTTCGGTCAGTATCCTCTGAAAAAACCTCTCCCCATATTCATCGATGAGCCTCTTTATCCGTTTAATGTCGATTATGTCTATCCCCAGCCCTTTTATCATAATAACTAGTTAGAATTTTCTTTGTTAATTATTTCCACAAGTTCCGAAATGTTGTTGATCTCGTAATCGGATCCCGGGTTCTCCGTCTCAAAGAAATCCCCGTACCTCGCAAAAACGGTCTTCATCCCTACTGCCTTTGCCCCGACCATATCCTTGTCTGCCCAGTCCCCTATCATTAAACACTCATCACCTTTCAATCCCAGAAGTTCCAGCGCTCTGTTAAATGGAGCCGGTGAAGGCTTTCTCTCTTTTGTATCGTCATACGTTACCACAAAATCGAATATGTGATGAAAATTCAAATAAGACAACCTCAGCCACGCTTCCTTTGCGGGAGCATCAGTCACCACCGCAAGCTTTATCCCCTTCTTTATCAGTTCTATCAACGTCGGGAATACCCTCGGGTAGGGCTTCAATGCAGCCTCTCTTGCTTTCCTGTATGATACGATCCCTGCCGACATTATGCGGTGGTCAACCTTTCCGTAATAATCCTCCAGGAATTTATCGAAAACCTGCTGGTACTCCATACCCTCCCGGTCATAAATTTCATTTATTTTCTTTCTTGCGTCATCATACTCCATATCGAGTCCCGCGTCCACCATCGCGTGTATTGCCGCCTCCACAGCATTATTCTTGAGAAGCATAAAATCCACAAGCGTATTGTCCAGGTCAAATAAAACAGCTTTTATCATTCTACTTTTATTTTCTATTTACATTTTTCACAGATCCCAAAAAACTCCATATAGTGTGTGACTTCCGAATACCCCTTCTTTTTCAGGTCATCTTCTATTTCGTGAGAAAAACACTCCTCGATATTCTCCACCCTGCCGCATTTCTTGCAAATCACGTGATGATGATGATCCCTGTCCACGATCATCTCAAATCTCGTAAAGTTATCCTTAAAATCATAGCTCGCAACAATCCTCTTTTTTAGAAATGCATCCATTGTCCTGTAGACAGTCGCCTGATCGATGGATGAATCTCCCAGCTTTTCCTGGATCTCCGCGATAGTGAGCGGCTTATGATTTTTCTTTAATACTTTTAAAATTTCAAGTCGTGGCTGTGTGATCCGGAGAGACTTTTCGGAAAGTATTTCTTTTAATTCAATTTGTAATTCATTCTGCTTACTGCTCATAAGAATAAAAACCTCTTTTAGTCTTTCTACCCAGTAGATTCGCGTCCACCATCTTTCTCTGGATGTAGCTCGGTCTATACCTGGGGTCATTAAAGTAAGCCTCATACACAGACTTCGTCACTGAGAAATTCACATCAATGCCTATCAGGTCCATTAACTGGAATGGTCCCATCGCGAAACCGCCGCAGGTTTTCATCAATTTATCTATCGTCTCAAAGCTTGCCGTTCCCTCCGCCAGCATCTTCAGGGACTCCCCGTAAAACGGCCTGGCGATTCTGTTCACAATAAACGCCGGGGTATCTTTTGCAAGTACCGGCACTTTACCGATCTTCTTCGAGAGTTGATATGTGATGTCCACGGCTTCATCTGAAGTAAAATCACCCCTTATCACCTCCACAAGTTTCATTATGTTAGCAGGATTAAAAAAATGCATACCGACTACTCTGTCCCTGTTATTTTCCACTGCTGTAGATATCGTTGTCACTGAAAGCGATGAGGTATTTGACGCAAGTATTATATTTGGATTACAGGTTCCATCCAGCTTCTTAAACAGATCTTTTTTCAATTCCATTTTCTCGGGCACTGCCTCTATCACAAAATCAGATTTTGCCAGGTCAGCAAAGTCTTTAGTAAAATCCATCCTGTCGAGCGTAGCATTCTTTTCCTCAGGGTCTAATTTACCTTTCTCAATAGCCTTATTGATATTTTTTATTACCGATTCACCGGCTTTTCCGAGTACTTCATCTGAAATATCGAATAAAATCACCTTGTATCCTGCCATTATACAGGATATCCCGATGCCCGCTCCCATAGTGCCTGCGCCGAGTATACCAATTGTTTTTATGTCATTTAGGTTCATTTGCAAATATAAGTTTTTAATCCCACTTATAATATTTATTTACCAGTCTCATAAAGTCACTAACCATAAAAAACGACCCCGTTACAAGAAGAAGGTCATCTTTGTTCAGCTTTTCCTTAATGTAATCCACAGCCTCTGTAAAATCCCGCTTTAGTGTGAACTTATCTTTACTTCCTGCCAGCTCATACAACATCTCCGGCTCTGCCGCCCTTTTATAATCAGGCTTCGTAAGAATGATCTCCGCATCGAGCTTCTCCATTATCTCAATACAGGCTTTATGGTCCTTATCCTTCAGCAGCCCGAATAAAATATATAACTTCGATCTCTCTACATTCTTCAGACTCTCTTTCAGGTTCGATAATGCTTGGGGATTATGAGACACATCAAGGATTATCTTTGGTTTTTGCCTGATTAGCTGAAACCGTCCGTGAAAAAGAGAATTCGCTATGAGATTTATAAAACCTTTCTTTACAATTTTATCGGAAAGCTCAAACTCTTCGTTCTTAGAGATAATATCCATCGCTGCATAAGCCGTTGCAATATTCATCCTCTGATAATCGCCCTGCACCGGGAATTTCAGGTTTTCTATGACCCTATCATCAGTCTTTATGTTAAAATAAAAGCAGTTGTCCCCATATTCATCGATAGTAACTTCAGTCTTATCTTTTGCAATTGTCAATGGCGCATTTAATTCATTAGCTCTCTCTTTAATCACCTTTAACGCTTCGGCTTTAAGTTTCCCGACTACCACCGGCACATTTTTTTTAATGATCCCGGCTTTTTCAAAAGCTATCTGCTCAATCGTATCACCAAGGTACTCAGTGTGCTCTATCGCGATGGAAGTTATTATTGAAACGATAGGTGTTATTACATTCGTGGAATCCAATCGCCCCCCAAGTCCCGTCTCTACCACAGCGTACTCTACTTTTTTCTGCCTAAAGTACTCGAACGCCATTGCAGTATTCACCTCGTAAAAGCTCGGCTTGATTTTTTCGATGAGCGGCACAAGCTTGTTTGTAAAGTCCACCACAAACTTCTTCGATATCATTCTGCCGTTCACCACCACTCTTTCTCGAAAATCCATTATGTGAGGCGAAGTATATAATCCGCTTTTCTTACCTGCCTCCATCAGCATCGAATTTATTATTGAGACTACCGTCCCCTTTCCATTAGTACCGGCAACGTGAATGGATTTAAAGCTTTCCTGAGGATTACCAAGGAAATCCAGCATTGCTGTGATATTGTTCAGGTCGTACTTCACCCCTGCTCTTTCGAGATCAAAAAGCCACTTCAGGCAGGTATTATAATTGGAGAATTGCAAAGGCATACGTATTTGCTTCCAAAATATCCATTTATCAGACCATATTCAGTGTATTTATATGTTAACTAACGCATATTTTTTATATTTTGATTATTATTGCCGGTTTTTACCAATAAATCCTTAATTAATAGTGAAAAAGATCCTTTCCGTTGTCGGTGCCAGACCAAACTTTATGAAGATGGCGCCCATACATAAGCAATTCCTGAGGTATAAATTAAGCATAAATCACAGGATAGTTCACACCGGACAGCATTATGACCACGCAATGTCGGAGGTCTTTTTCAAAGAGCTGCAGCTCCCAAAACCGCATATTTACCTTGGAGTTGGTTCATTACCGCACACAGAACAGGTTGCTAAAATAATGACCGAATTTGAAAAAATTCTTGCAAAAGAAAAACCCAACCTCGTGCTGGTTTATGGAGACGTTAATTCCACAATGGCGGCTGCAATTGTCTGCTCAAAGTTCCTCCTGAATAATAAACCAATCCCTATTGCCCACATTGAATCCGGATTAAGGAGCTTTGACAAATCCATGCCCGAAGAGGTAAACAGGATTGTCACCGATTCGATATCAGATTATCTTTTCACGACAGAAAAAAGCGGGACAGACAATCTTTTCGAGGAAGGAAAGAAACGGAGCAGGGTATTCTTTACCGGAAATACAATGATAGATTCTCTTAAATTTTACACTGAGAGAGCGGAGAAATCCAAGATATTGGACGAACTCGCAATTTCACCGGGGAATTTCGCCCTGGTTACACTTCACCGTCCCTCAAATGTTGATACCCGGGAAGGTTTATCAAAAATTATAGACATCTTTTCAGGTATTTCTAATGGGAAAAATGACACTGAGATTGTATTCCCCATACATCCGCGCACCAGAAAAATGATCGATAAGTTTGGTTTGAATAAAAAATTTAACACGATAAAAGACCTGATTATTACCGAGCCACTCGGCTACCTGGACTTCCTGAAACTGATGAGCAGCGCAAAATACGTTCTCACTGACTCCGGCGGGATACAGGAAGAAACAACTTCCCTCAAGATCCCCTGTATTACTTTGAGAGAAAACACAGAACGCCCCATAACAATCGATGAAGGAACAAACACTCTCACGGGGCTGAGTATGGATTTGATACTTAAAACGATCAAAAGCATAGAATCCGGAAAATACAAGCAGAGTAAAACCCCTAAATACTGGGATGGTAAAGCCGCCGAAAGAATCGTAAAGATCATACGTGAACTATTAAAGAAGTAATGAATAAAAAAAAATTAGAAAAAGTAATTGCCAAGCTTGAAGTATACTTTAACGAAAAGCGTGATGTAAAGAAAACTTCAAAACCTTCCATACTTGACCTGCTAATCGCGACAAAACTTTCCCAGAATACAACTGATAAGACCTCATACAGAGCCTTCACAAATCTCAAAAATTCATTCTCATCCTGGGATGACGTCGCTGCCGCTCCGCTAAATCAAATTAAAGATTCCATCAAAGTCTGCGGGCTCGCCAATACAAAGGCTACCCAGATAAAAAAGATGCTCAATGAGATGAAGGAAAATTACGGTTCGCTTGACCTTGCTTTTCTAAAAAAAATGAAGGACGAAGAAGTTTACGATGAGCTCCTGCAGTATGACGGCCTCGGTGTAAAAACCATATCCTGTGTCCTGGCGTTTTCACTCGGGAGAGATGTATTTCCCGTCGATACTCACGTTCACAGAGTCCTTAACCGGCTGGGACTAGTTACAACTAATACCGCTGAAAAGACCTTTGAAGCTATCAAAAATGAAATCCCGGCAGGCAAGAAGCCTTCCTTCCATACTAACCTGATAAAATTCGGCAGGAATATCTGCAGGGCGACTACTCCTCTATGCAGCGTATGTTTTCTTTATTCTGACTGCGAATTCCCCGAAAAGGAGCTTTTCAGGGATAAGGAAATTCCATTAAATCTCACGGAAAATAACTTTATTATACTTGAAAACATTTAAGCCATACTATTGGTAATAGATAAGTCAAAAGTTAAAAAGATACTGGTAATTAAATTCGGAGGCATTGGCGACCTATTGCTTACTACGCCTGTTTTCCCAAATTTAAGGGAACAGTTTCCTGACGCTAAGATCTATATCCTTACGCTTAGAAAAGCCCGTGATATTCTGATCGATAATCCATACCTGGAAAGGGTTTTCACCTACGACCCTCAGGAAGACAAATCCTGGTGCCTTATAAAAAACATACATAATCAATCCTACGACCTCGTGATCGATTTGTTTTGCAATCCAAGGACAGCGCTTATCACTTTTCTGAGCAGAGCAAAATACAGGTTTGGGTTTGATTTCAGGGGAAGAAGCTATGCATATAATATTAAAATGAAGGGGCGCGGTGGAGAAGTTCATAACATCGATTTTAATCTCGATGCCCTCCGCAAAATGGAGATTCCCATTCACAGCAAGCAAATGCTCCTGCCCCTGAATGTCGTGCACAGGGAGTTTGCAGATGATTTCATACGAAGTAAAAATATTAACTCAAAATCGGTCATCGGAATATCTCTTACCGGGGGATGGGAAGCAAAACGGTACAAAAAAAATGATTACATAGAGCTCATCCGGATGATCCTTCAGGTTCACGATGCAAATATAGTACTACTCTGGGGGACAGACGATGAAAAAAAAGAAGCCCATGAAATTCATTCAGCCTTTATGGAAAATACATTCATAATCCCCTCCAGCCCTCTAAAATATCTTGGGGCAATCATAGAAAGATGTGACATTATCATAGGAAATGATTCCGGTCCATTGCATATGGCAGTTGCAACAGGTGTCCCTACACTCGGAATATTCGGTCCCACAAACCCTATGCTGCAGGGACCATACGGAGAAAAAAACCTGTCGATTGTAAAAGAAGATCTCGAATGCCTGTACTGCAATCTCCTTGAATGCCCCATTGGAAATATATGCATGACACAGCTGTCAAAGCAGGCAATCATCGACAAACTAAATCAATTGATTACTATTAATAATACAAAAAATTAATTATTTTCACTTTTAAGGTTAATTAACCATAAAAAAGGATTTCAGTGGACGAAAAAAACAAGACTTCAGGCGGAACCACGGTGGAAAAGTCGAATAAGTTTCCCAAAGGAATTCCTTATATCATAGGGAATGAGCTTGCCGAAAGGTTCAGCTACTACGGAATGCGAGCCATACTGGTGGTCTTTATGACACAGTATATAATGAATCACGATGGGGAGCTCGCATTGATGAGCGACAATGAAGCTACTGCGTGGTATCATTATTTCTCGATGGCAAACTATTTCTTCCCCATAATTGGTGCAATAATAGCAGATGTATTCTGGGGGAAATATAAAACGATCATTATACTGTCGGTAGTATATGTATTGGGACACGTAGCGCTGGCACTGGATGATACACGATTAGGCTTATCGATTGGTCTGACTTTGATAGCTATGGGTTCCGGTGGAATTAAGCCTTGTGTATCCGCTCACGTTGGCGACCAGTTCGAACATAAGAATAAACATCTTCTTGAAAAAATATTTGGATATTTTTACTTCTCAATAAATCTTGGTGCGGCGGTATCTACTCTTCTTACACCGGTACTGCTTGACCAGTACGGTCCGCACGTAGCTTTCGGTGTTCCCGGGTTATTGATGCTCATAGCAACCATCGTTTTCTGGATGGGGCGTAAAGTCTTTGTTGCGGTTCCACCTGTAGGCTGGAAACAGTATAAGTCTGATGTTTTCAGTCCCAAAGGAAGAAAGGCTATACTCAATCTCAGCATTATGTATGTGTTCATAGCCGTCTTCTGGGCTTTATTCGACCAGACAGGTTCATCCTGGGTTCTGCAGGCTGAGAATATGGATAAAAATGTTAACTTAGGATTTATTCAATTCGAACTCTTAGCCTCACAGATACAGGCTATAAACCCGCTCCTAATAATGATATTCATACCCCTATTCTCGTATGTTTTCTATCCTTTCGCGAATAAATTCTTTGACCTTACACCTATCAGAAAGATAATGATAGGTCTCTTCATTACAGCTTTTTCATTTGCCATTATCGCGATTGCGCAGATGCAGATAGATTCAGGAGCAACTCCCAGTATCTTATGGCAGTTCGTTGCTTACATCATTCTCACAGGTGCGGAGGTAATGGTTTCCATTACAGGACTGGAATTCTCTTATACCCAGGCTCCAAACAGCATGAAATCTTTCATAATGGGTCTCTGGCTGCTTTCCGTATCGCTTGGAAATCTCATAGCAGGACTTGTTAATTCATTCATTGTCAGAGCGGATGGGTCATTTATTCTTGAGGGATCTGAATATTTCTGGTTCTTTACAGGGCTTATGCTGGTCGCAGCAATTGCTTTTATGTTTATAGCTTCACGTTACAAAACAGAAAATTACATTCAGTCGAGGGATTCTTTACCATCGCCTCTGCTGACGGAAAATTAATTTGTGAAAAAAATACTCATAGTCAGAACCGACAGGATCGGGGATGTGGTAATGATAACCCCTGTGATCAGGGAGCTTAGAAAGACCTATCCCGGATCCTTTATCGGTGCGCTTGTCACTTCCTATACATCCGACATCCTTTCAAATAATCCTCATCTCGATACTATCATTATCGATGACCTTTCCGAAGGTTCATTTAATAAAGTTGTGCGGGAAATCAGGACACACAAATTCACGGATGGACTTCTTACCTGGCCAATAAAAAGAGCTGCGTACCAGATGTTCCTCGCGGGCGTAAAAAACCGCATCGGCGTCGGCAGAAAGCTGTATGAAGTGATCACATTTATGAAAAGTGTCTCACGCAATGACTATATCCCTCTCAGACACGAAGCCGACTACTGTATGGACCTGGCTCGCGCAATAGGCGTGGAAACAAATAACCTTACACCCGAAATTTTTCTTACAGAAGATGAAAAAGCTGATGGAGAAAATTTTCTTTTATCAAAAGGTATCCCCAATAATGGAAAGCGTATAATAGTGCATACAGGATATGGTCATTCTTCACCAAACTGGTCAGAAGAAAAATATCTCGGATTGATTACAAAAATTCTCTCCTTTGATGAAAATGCAAACATCATCCTTACCGCTCCGGAAATGTCAGCTGATTTTCTTACCAACGTAAATTCACTCAAATCAAATAACATATTCAATGTCTCAAAAGATTTTCCACGTTTAAGGGATCTCATCAAAACCATCTCAGCCTGTAATGTCCTCGTTTCATCCTCCACCGGACCAATGCATCTCGCTTCTGCTCTCGGAATTCCCACCGTGAGCATTTTCTGCCATAATGCAATGTGCCGGATAGATCGCTGGGGAGCGCTGGGAGAAAAGGCTCATAATATTGAGGTAAATGCCGCATTTTGTGAATCTCATTGCAAACAGGACGTAAGCAAATGTGAGATCGATCAGGCTATAAGCACTTCTCAGGTTTTGGACAAAATACTCAAAATCATAAATTAAGCCAAATTAAGCTTTTAATACAAAATTGACCTGAAACTAATTTATAAGTAAATTGAAATTGAGGTCATATTTTAATAATTTACAAAACCTATACAAAGGAAACCTTCTCAAAAACAATTAATGTCAAATCTCAAAATTTTCTCCGGCAGAGCGTCGGAATATCTTGCGAAAGA
>JAEYVS010000076.1 GCA_023429265.1 Bacteroidota bacterium
TCTTTTAAGAAAGGAAGAATTATTTTTAATTCCGATAAGGCAGGTGTAAATATTTCCCACGATTCATCACTGAAATATGGGGTTTGCTTAAATCTTTCCTTAAGCTCTGTTTCCTTGTCCAGCCAGGCTGTCATATCATCGAGGGATTCCTCTTCGTAAACGGAAAAGTACAGACACAGGTAAGCAGATATTATTCTGCCATTCTCATCTTTCAGCTTACGCTTTAATTCTGATAATGATTTTACGACATCGGGTGTAAGTTTATCTTTGAACTTTTCATATTCGGTTTGATAATATTTCAGGTA
Organism: Bacteroidota bacterium; assembly: GCA_023429265.1. Classification (GTDB taxonomy): domain Bacteria; phylum Bacteroidota; class Ignavibacteria; order Tepidaquicellales; family Tepidaquicellaceae; genus JAEYVS01. Next base: position 306 of record JAEYVS010000076.1, read on the forward strand.
ATAAGGATCGGCTGTGAGAGTATTCAGCAGGCATAATGCATCAAACTTAAATGACGGCTTTATATTCCAATTAGTCACAGGTTCTGCATTTTGTTATAAACTTGAGTAAGAGAATTGAAAAGACTGGTACAAATTAATATTTCATAATCTATTTATGATATACGATATATCCAATGCAATATGTTTCAAAAAGCGGTGAATAATCACCGCTTTCATAATATCAATAATGCTCTACCGTTTCGTGGGGTGGTCTTCCTTTTTCTTTTAGCCATCCTAGCAGACGCTTTACGCTTCCAAACGCAAGTCCGATACATTGATCCGCCGCGCCGTAGTACATATAAATTGTATCACCGTCATCCTGCACAGTCATTCCGCAAGAGAAAACAACATTTGGGACATCGCCTGTTCTCTCGTATAGCTCCTGAGGTCCAAATATCCAGTTATCTCCACGCAGTAAGCATATTTCAGGATTTTCAAGATCAAATAGAGCAGCGCCTAATCTATAGAGACATCCGCCTCCTGTCATTCGGACTCCATGGTAAATCATAAGCCAGCCATCAGGTGTTTCTATGGGAGGAGGACCAAGCCCTATTTTAAAGGCATCCCACCATCCTCCATTACGGGATTCAAGCAAGATTTTATGATGAGCCCAATAAAGCAAATCATATGAATATGATATCCAGATATGAGATCCCTGATGTCCTGCCGGTCTGTGTATCAAGGCCCACTGATCCCCGAATTTACGCGGAAACATTGCCGAATTTTTGTCTTCCGGCGGCATTATAACACCACATCTTTCAAATGTAATAAAATCTTCCGTCATCGCAAGCGAGACTGCGGGACCGGCGTGAGAATACGCAGTATAAGTAACTGCATATTTATTGAGCTCAGGAATAAAGACTACTCTGGGATCTTCTACCCCCCATAACTCTTCCGGATGATTATCCAGCTCAGGTGGAAATGTAGGCTTTTCATCTATCTCCCAGTTCGAAATTCCATCTTTAGAAATTGCTTTAGTAAGGTGTGAATGTCCTTTCATATCTTCACATCTGCAAAACAATAATGTCTTTCCGTCTTTTAAACGTACTGCGGCAGTATTGAACACTGAATTTATCTTATATGGCCATTGCTCCGGAATAAGGATCGGATTATTCTCATATCTTTTGAATAAAGGTTCATTTTTAGTTATCATCACCAGAATTTAATTACGGTAAAGGTATCTATGATACTTCTTTATTGATCGATAAAATATTTGGGAATTTTGAATCATCAGTCATGTGTATCAGGTTCCTTTTCCCGGCAATCTTAATCTCAAGCTGTGACATAAGATATGATAATGTCGACTCTGCTCCCTGATTTTGGTTTACTCTATCGGGATGAAGTCCGTCATAACATCCCCCTGTTTTCTCATCTGCAACAGGTATATTCAAATCGTTCCTTCCAAGAAACCATTGAAAGGTTTTTATAGCTTCATTATACCAATTAATATCTTTAGTCACCCTGTATGCTTCCAGGCAGGCGGACAGCATTGCATGTGCTTCGAGCGGCTGCTGGTCAAAATATGCCCTTTCGCCTCCTTTTTCATAAAAGCCGTTACTGCCTATTGGAGTGAAGTTTCCTCTCTCAGACGTTTGAATTTCTACCAGCCACTTTAAGGTTTTTAGACCTGCATCTGTCATACTTTTCGAACCGATCCATTGACCCGACATCAGAAGCGCGTGAGATAATTTTGCGTTATCATAAGCAAGTTTATTCTCAAACCATACCCATTCATCGGATGAATTTTTTCTGTACAATGCCATCAGTTTTTTTGCCAGGCGAAGCCTAATCTTTTTAACAGCTCTATCTCCGGAATATCTGCTCAAATATTCATTTATTCCTATAATTGTATATGCCCAGGCACGAGGGGAAGTAAATTCCTCTACTTTTTCCAGGGCTTTTTCAAATAGTTTTCCTGCAAGCTTTAAAAGATCATTATCGTGAGATTTTCCCAGTAAAAAACCCAGCGCCCAGATAGTTCTACCGTGACTATCCTCTGAACCTGATTCCTCGAGCCATCTCCTGTCAAAAGACATAAAGTTTCTGAACCTCTTTGTCTTTTCGTTCCAGGCAAAATTAATAAATGCAAGATACCTAACCGCGAGATTATATGATCTGTACAGGTACTCATCTCCGGCTTCCTGCAGAAGTATAGTAGTTATTAGTGCCCTAACATTATCATCTATCGTATATCCCTCTTCATAATTTGGTACAGTATACTGAGCATGCTGGAGCATACCTGTATTATCGGTCATCCTCAAAAGGTGATCCAGGTTGAGAGACGGCAATGGAGTTATTCTGGGATTCTCGCCGAAATTCACAAAATGATTATTATTAATTGAATACTCTGATCTGGCTTTATTAAAGCTATCCATATACTGCTTTGCTACTTCACTCCACACCATTGTTCTACCGGCATTATACGCCTTTTTTCTCATTGAATGCATTTTCACTTCGTTATCCATCAGATCGATCACTTCCCTGGCAATTGCTTCTGAATCCCTGAACGGTACGATCCTGCCTTTGCCGCCTTTAAGAAGCTCCTTGGCGTGCCAGTACCCTGTACTTACAACTGCCCTGCCCGATCCGAATGCATAAGCTAATGTACCTGAAGTTATTTGATGTTCATTTAAGTATGGCGTTATATAAATTTCTGCGGCGCCTATAAACTCTATTAGCTCTTCTATCTCTACAAAACCATTATAAAATTTCACATTACCGGATACCCCAAGCTCCTCTGCCAGAGCCTCAAGCGATTCCCTGTAAGTTTCTCCTTCAGAAGCGACTACGTGAGGGTGAGTAGCTCCCACCACCAGGTAAACCACATCCGGATGCTTCTTAACTATCTCCGGCAATGCGGATATCACATACTCCAGACCTTTACCTCTTGAAAGCAATCCAAACGTTAAAAGAACAGTCTTTCCTTCAACTTCAAATTTGTCTTTGAAAAAGTTTGGATCAATAAATGGAACATCTGGTATTCCGTGATGAATAAAGTCTATCCTCTCTTCCGGTACGTTATATACATCCATCAAAAACTCTTTCCCTATTTCACTCATAGTCACAACTCTATTCGATAGCTCCGCAATGTCAGAAAGAACTTTCTTCTGCATATTATTCGGATTTTGCAAAATCGTATGAAATGTAGTTACAACCGGGGTTTTAATTTTATCGAGGATCTGGAGAATAAGACTTCCATTTTTACCACCGAAAATTCCAAACTCATGCTGAAGACATACTACATCGAAATTATTTATATTAATGAAGTCAGCCGCGCTCTTATATGAGTTAATGTCGTCTTCATCGATATCAAACCTCACATTGGAAGGATAATTATATCCATCCTTGATGTCATTAATTGGCATTACAATATTGTATAGATTTGGGTATTTCGACGTCAATGCGCCGCATAGGTCTGAAGTAAAGGTTGCAATTCCGCATTTGCGGGGAAGATGATTTCCTATTATAGCAATGCGGTTAACCAATTTTTCCTGTTTATTCATAATTCCCTATTAAACATTTATAATTTAAAGACTTGGAAAGCATTTTAAGGTACTCTATACATAGAGCAAAAGAAGTGCCAAACGAAGTGGCGTATAATGTATTATTTAAACAAATATTTATTAGATGTTGTTCTGACTGAAATGTGGCATAACTGACTCGAATTCTCACTTTTTAGACATATCGCGTTACTGAAGAAAAGTTTAAATCCTATTTTAAATGAAAAAAGCGATATGGTTCATCGCTTTTTTCAAAAGTATGACATTTTAAGGAATTATTTGATCAACATCATTTTTCTGCTTTCGAAAAAATTTTCCGTTTCTAATCTATAGAAATATATTCCACCGGACAAATGGGATCCGTCAAAGGCATATCTATAATTTCCTGGTTGGAATTCACGGTTCACTAATACGGCAATTTCTTTTCCTACGACATCGTAAACTGATAATTTAGCCACGCTAACTGAAGGCAAGTTAAACTCAATAAGGGTTGCCGGGTTAAATGGATTGGGATAGTTCTGGAAAAGAGCAAATTTTTCGGGAATCTCCGTACCCAGCTGGCTCACTCCTACGGAAAGCGATTCTCCTTCCACAGCTTCGTAAAATTTATTGACATCCCTGGCACCATATCTGTCCATAGTTCCGGAAGGCCATCTGATGAAAACTGAATCTACAACGGCAGAGTTACCCAGCCCAAAGTGCTGCTGAAGATTTTGGGAGCAATATCCGTCCTGCCCCTGAACTACACGCTTCTGATATACTGTATTACCATTTATGATTGATTTTACGGTAATAACTGCTCCAATACCCGATGTATTTGAGGTTGTACCTTTACAGTCGATAGTGATCCATTTATTTCCCGATACATCGTCATTACGGAATAATATATTATTGTTACTGCCTCCGCCGCCGGTCACACGCGCGCCAAACATATCGAGATCACCGTCTTTATCGTAATCGCCCCACGAATGCCCGTAAGTCCAGCCTGCGTCATTTACTATCGGACTCCCGGTGATCTTTTCAAATTCAAGAGAATCATTTTCCATAAGTAAATTCTTATACAATGAGTTATTATGCAATCCGCTACCATATGCCGCAGTGACAAAAAGATCAAGGTCACCATCATTATCGTAATCGATCCACGAACTGGATGCGGACTGACCTACGGTTTGAACAACGGGTCCGGTGGTAACTTTAGTGAAACTTCCTGTACCGTCATTCAGATAAAGACAATCGACCTGCCCCCAATTACCCACAAAAACATCCATATCACCGTCATTATCTATGTCTCCCCAGCTCGATGTCCAGGAATTACCAACATCATTGACCAGATCTCCTGTCGTTACTTTATCAAAAACTCCAAAACCTCCATTTGAATATAAGTTATTTTTCTGATTGTTTTCATTTGTAATGAAAAGATCCTGCTCACCGTCATTGTCATAGTCTATCCAGTTTACTCCGCGTGATGTAAATGCCTCTGGGACTATTACACTATCCATCTTTATGAAATCTCCGGCTCCGTTATTCCTGTACAGGTAATTAAAGAAGGGCGGATCACTGTTCGTGACATACAGATCGAGATAACCATCATTATCGTAATCACCCCAGGAACACGTTTCTGAGTGACCTCCGTCATTTGAGACAATACTTGAACTCATAAATGTGAAGTTCCCTCCACCATCGTTCTTATAAAGAAAATTATTCTGTCCATACCAGTTGACCACACATAGATCGGGATTCCCGTCATTATTATAGTCCCCCCACGAGGCACCGTCTGATTTTCCGTTGTCCATCACCAGGGGCTGCCCTGAGATCTTTGTAAAAGAGCCGTCACCGTTATTACGATATAAGAAGTTATTCTGTCCTGCCGAAGGACCGTTGGTCACAAAAAGATCCAGAAAACCATCTTTGTCATAATCGATCCAGGTAACGGCTCTTGAGTCGCCGCCGTCTGTAACAACTACACCCGTGGTTATTTTTGTAAAGTCCTGAGCTGGGGCAGTTGCCGTTATAACCCCAAAAAATAAAACTAACACAATATATTTCTTCATTTGATTATTGATTATTTCAGTTATAAATACAAATTTATCATACGAAGAATAGACTTCAAAAGAATTTGCTTACCTATTCATAGGTTTTAGAGTATAATATTATCGAAACTTTATTCTATTTCTATCGAATATAAGGGTATAAATCGTAACAAGCATAGGTTTCCAATGACACCAAAAGACGATCTGTTTGAGCTCATAAAAAGTCTAACACCAAACGAAAAAAGGTATATTAAACTGAAAGCCCCATCAAAAGATACAAACCATATGAGACTCTTTGAGGAGATGGATTCACAGTTATCCTATGATGAGGCATTAATAAAGAACAAGTTCAAATCTGAGAAATTTGTAAGACAGCTTACATTTACCAAAAATTATCTTTACAACGAGATTATTAACTCTCTCATTGAATACCGTCGTTCGTCTTCATCAGAAACGGAGCTCACAAATCTGGTTTTAAAGCTTAGAGTACTTTTCAAGAAAGGATTATTCAAGCAGTATTTTAAACAGCTCGAATCAGCGAAAAAGAAAGCATGGCAGTATGAAAAGTTTTATGTTTTGCTAGAACTTCTTAGAATGTCGCGCCTGATATTAGATACTAAAAAGTACAGAATTTACTCACCTGAAGATTTATATACTGAAGAAGCTTTAGTTCTAAAAAAGATTGAAAATCTAAGTCAGTATTCTCAATTATACAATAAAGCAATAAGACTAAAGAGACAGATAGGGCTCTCCATTAGTGAGGTCAATATCAGGAAGGCAAATGAAATATTGAAAGATCCTCTGCTCAGTGACCCCGGAAACACCCTATCCACGCAAGCTCTGGAATATTTCCATAATATAAAGCAGCTGCTGTATTTCATCAAGGGTGACATAAAAAAACATTTTAAATCCTGCCTTGCTCGTCTAAATGTAATTGAAACCTGCCCAAAACCGTTTCTCGATGATATAGTAAATGTGAGGAAAGAGGCATTGTATACATTAATTGAGGTCAGTGTCATATTAAAAGATAAAACATCATTTACCAGCTATATGTCAAAATATCACACACTTTCGGGTAAGACCGAACTTTCAAGAATAGACTACGCTATCCTTTCGAATTTTATGAACCTGATGTTTATGGTATCAACTGGCGACTACACAAATGAGGATAAAATAATCGAAGGCGCGAAAAATGACCTCGTAAAGTATAAAGATAAACTTAACAGGGATACCGAGCTGGAAAGTATGTTCCTTCTCGTTAAATACTATTTTCTAAGGAAAAGATTCGTAGACGCCCTTGAAAATATAAACCTGCTCCTGGAGCATCCCGTAATAAAATACCGCAGGGATATTTATGCATACTCAAAGATAATGAATATACTGATCCATTATGAGCTTGGAAATTTTACATTATTGGAATATCTGATCGATACCCTAAAGAAGACATTAAATAATGAGAAGGAGATTTACAGAAGAGAGATAATTGCGATAGATATTTTAAGTAAATCTATAGAAAATGGAAAAGCCGATACTCGTAAACACCAGTATGAATCAGACCGCATTAACACACCATTGTATTACTTCGATGCCCTTGAATGGGTGCTCAATAAGCTGATTTCTGCTGAAAACCGGGTCTACAAAGCCATATAAAAAAAAAGCGATGAAAATAAATTCATCGCTTTTTTGAAATAATGGACTTTCTGAACCAATTTACTTTAAAGCCCTGAGAAGTTTTGCTTTAGTCATTTTGTGTCTTCCAACCACTTTCTTCCTCTTAGCCATTCTAAGAAGTTGATCCATGGTCATTCCTGCCATTCCGGTAGCTTTTTTAGGAGCTGCTTTTTTTCTTGAAGTCTTTTTAGCAGCTTTCTTTCTAGCCGGTGCTTTCTTTTTGGCAGCCTTCTTTGTTGCTTTCTTTCTTGCAGGTGCTTTCTTTCTGGCAGGCCTTCTAGCTGCAGTTTTTCTTGCCGCTTTCTTTCTTGCGGGTTTGCGTTTTGCTGCCGCTTTCTTTTTAGCAGGTTTACGCTTTGCAGCTTTCTTTTTGGTCTTAGCCATTTTTGTCTCCTTTAATTGGTTTGGAAAAGAACCTTATTACAAAATTATAAAATTTAATTTACTAATACAAAGTATTTTTTGTACAAGTGCAATTTTTTTCTCTTGCAACATTTTAAAAAAACTTCCAACTAAACTTTACACCAGGAGTTCACCCTCGGTAATTGTGACAGCGCTTCCTTTTAAAAAAACTCTGTCACCTTCCAAACGCAATTTTAAAACACCACCTCTCTCTGATGCCTGGTAAGCCGAGAAAATATTCTCACCTGTCTTTTCCTTCCAGTATGGCGCAAGAGCGCAGTGTGCAGAACCCGTAACGGGATCTTCATTGATGCCTTTTGACGGAGCAAAGAATCTCGAAATAAAATCATACCGCTTATCCGATGACCGGGCAGTGATTATGGTACCGAATTTCTCAAGCCCCATAAGGGTTTCAAAGGATGGAGCTATCTTCAATATATCCTCCTCACTTTGAAATTCACATATGTACTGATGTTCGGTTTCCGAGACAGATACCGGTTCAATCCCTAGCGCTTTGATCAACATTTCATTTCTTTCTGATGGCTTGACTTCATAAGCAGGGAAGTTCATTTCATATTCTCCATCGACATACTTTACAGTCAGTAAACCGCTCAATGTATGAAAGCGGGCATCCTCATTTTTAGATAAAATATTTTTTTGCCATAGTATATGAGCTGATGCGAGAGTAGCATGACCACAGAGCTGAACTTCAACTTTCGGAGTAAACCATCTTAATGAATATTCATTGTCTTTTTTTAAAAGAAATGCTGTTTCGGACAGATTCATTTCTGCAGCAACATCCGTCATCCATTCTACAGGCATTTCTTCTGTAAGCAGACAGACCGCTGCAGGATTTCCCGCAAACGGTCTGTCTGTAAATGCGTCTACTGTAAAAATTTTAAATTTCATTTTAGTTTCCGTTAATGTAATATTTTATGGCGGCTTCTGTATTCAACTTTCCATAACCCCATTTATTATTCGGGACATTACCCGTAAATTTATCCTTTGTTGCCGAATTATAAATGATCTGCTTAAATTTAACATTGTCGATTGTATTATCATATTGTAATAATAGCGCGGCTGCTCCTACCACGTGTGGCGCTGCGGAGCTTGTCCCGCTGAATATCTCAAAACTGTAGTCCTTCGACGCGCTGAATGTCGTATGACCCGGAGCAACTATGTCCACTCCCAGTCTGCCATCAACCAATGGTCCTCTTCCGCTGTAGCTGCAAAGCTTCCCAAACTCGTCGCCCGGAAAGAAGGCAAAATTCACTGTATATGCCCCTACGGATATGACCCCATCTCCCGTAGACGGAAATGTGACTGTTGTAAATTCTGATAACTTATTCGAAGTCCAGTGTGAGTTACCGTCCCAGCCCTGTGATACATCCACCACAAATCCTTGTATCTCAAGGTCTTTATCCGAAGTAACATTTATCTTCCATTCACCTTCCACACTTCCTGAATCCTTTTCTGAAAATCCGAATCTGAACATTGCCGTACCCTTTGAGGATACGTCTCTCGAATAAAAAATGTTATAATCACCTACTTTAATAAATCCCGATCCGTCTCTGAGCTCTTCACTTTCATTTCCATCGGGCGTTTCGATTGTAAAGGCAGGGAATACATCGGTTTCTCTCCATACAATGGATGGGAAAACGCCATCATTTACTTTTCCATCTGCGCTCGATGGACAATCTATCGTATATGAGCTTTTCTTTCCCGGTTTCAGATTATCTGAAATATGCATTTTTCCATCGGCGAGATTACCTGCGCCGCCTATTACGATCATACCGTTTTGTATCATCTGCGTGGTCATTATCTCTTCTTCTGATGAGCCGTCGAGAAACTCCCAGCACCATTCGCCGTCCTCAAAAAGCATTATGTTAGGATTCTCATCCC
>JAEYVS010000143.1 GCA_023429265.1 Bacteroidota bacterium
ATGTATTGCGTAATGGAAGGCGTCGCAGAACCTGAAGCCATCGACACTGTGATGAAACTCGGTATGAATCACCCAATGGGTCCGCTTACTCTCGCGGATTTTATTGGATTGGATGTCTGCTTATCCATTATGGAAGTGCTTCACGAAGGTCTTGGTGACAGTAAATACCGTCCTTGCCCGTTATTAAAGAAAATGGTCGCTGCAGGGTATCTGGGCAGGAAAAGTGGACGCGGATTTTACCAATATTAATCCGTATTAATTCTCGTATCTTTAAATTATTTTTGAAAGAATTTAAAATAATATTAAATGGATTTCCAACTTACTGACGAACAAAAAGATATAAGAGACGCTGCAAGAGACTTCGCCGAAAATGAAATAGCACCTTCAGCAATTGAAAGAGACATTAAAGCAGAATTTCCTTATGACATCGTAAAAAAGATGGGTGAGCTCGGTTTTATGGGTATGATGGTGGCTCCGGAATGGGGCGGTGCTGGAATGGATACGATCTCATACGTCCTGGCCCTGGAAGAAATATCAAAAGTCGATGCTTCTGTCGGTGTAATTATGTCGGTTAATAATTCCCTCGTATGTTACGGCATAGAGAAATGGGGCACTGACGAACAAAAGGAAAAATATCTAAAACCTCTTGCCTCAGGTGAAAAACTTGGTGCATTCTGCTTATCTGAGCCGGAAGCCGGCAGTGATGCTACACATCAAAAAACTACGGCTGTTCTGGAGGGTGATCACTATGTGCTCAATGGCATTAAAAACTGGATCACTAACGGAACAACAGCTGACTTTTACTTTATGCAGGCAATGACCAGTCCGGAACTCGGCTACAAAGGCATTTCCACTTTCATAGTTGAAAAAGCTTTCGAAGGCGTTGAAACCGGCATAAAAGAAGACAAACTCGGTATCAGGAGCTCAGATACCAGTACGGTTGGATTGAATAATGTAAGAGTACCAAAAGAAAATCTGCTCGGTGAAGAAGGGCAGGGATTTAAATTCGCAATGATGACCCTTAATGGCGGACGAATCGGAATAGCCGCTCAGGCAGTAGGAATAGCAGCAGCATCCTACGAAGCAGCAGTTAGATATTCCAAGCAGCGCAAAGCATTCGACGCGCCAATCAGTAATCTGCAGGCTATCCAGTTCAAACTTGCCGATATGGCTGTAAAAACCGATGCCGCAAGACTTCTCACTTTACAGGCAGCGTGGAATAAAGATAACGGATTGGATTACATAAAAGAAGCTGCAATGGCAAAACTCTATGCAAGTAAAGTTTCAGTCGAAAACTCACTGGAGTCCATCCAGGTACACGGCGGTTATGGGTATGTTAGAGAATACCAGGTGGAGAGATATCTCAGGGATTCAAAAATAACTGAGATATATGAAGGAACAAGTGAAATACAAAGACTCGTCATCGCCCGCGAACTTATTAAATCAAGCTAGTCAATCACTTAAGTAATATCATACAACAAAAAAGGTCACCAATTCGGTGACCTTTTTGTATACTTTGATAATTTCTCTCATAAGGTTAAAAACTGAACATCACCTTAGCGCTCACATTCACACTATTAAAATTCTTAGCCAGCGATGTCGTCTGGGGCTTGGTTCCGTCTCCATCCAGTGGAACAAACCTGTATCCCACTTCAAATGCATATCCGAATTTTCCCGATGTCCCGAAGCCTAAGAAGAATTTATAATTTGGTGTCCATAGACTGTTTTCACTCTTCTCAAATCGCTGGAAATTGATCAGATTGCTGTCAGCATATATGGAATTATTGAATGACTCGCTCAGATACATCATACCTGCCCCCGCTCCTATGTACATATTGCCCAGAGGGGTCAATGGATCCGCAAAGAATGGATATATTTTGAGATTCAGATTAACCGGCAGAGCGAATAAGTTTGCCTCATTCGGGAAATAATAATTTCTTTGCCCCGCGCTGTTTGTGAAGTAAAATCCGTCATTATTCTTGGAATTCGTGAATATGAACGACGGAGCAATTTCCACTGCTACCGGGGGACTGAGCCTCATTCCATAGAAAAATCCTATTTCCGTTATAAATGAACCGCTATTCAGGTCAAATGCCGGATAAGTTTCGCTCACATCCCCGTCAGTAAAAAATACCAGCGAATATCCCGCCCCAACGTATGAATATGCTGAACTTCTGTCTTTAAATTGCCCGAATGAATCCCCTGCTCCAATTGAAGTCATTACCCCTAAAACAAATACTGCTGCTATTAATTTTTTTATCATCATCTGATTGTTTTAAATTAAAGTATATACCTGCTTAGGTCACGGTCTTTTACAATTGTACTTAAACGGCTCTCCACTAGTTCCTTATCTATAACGATCTTATTGGACTTCATCTTATCCGGTATCTCAAATAATATCTCTTCAAGAAGTGTGGATAATATGGTGTGAAGCCTTCTTGCGCCGATATTCTCTACTTTTTCATTTACTTCCGCTGCAATTCGAGCTACTTCCTTTATTGCCTCATCTTTAAATTCAATAGATACACTCTCAGTCTCGACAAGTGCCTTATACTGCTTTATTAACGCATTTTCAGGCTGGGTCAAAATCCTGTAAAAATCTTTCTCATCCAGGCTGTCCAGCTCTACCCGAATTGGAAATCTACCTTGAAGTTCAGGTATCAGATCGCTCGGTTTTGCGGTATGAAATGCGCCAGACGCTATGAATAATATATGGTCTGTTCTTACAGGTCCGTACTTTGTCATAACTGTCGAGCCTTCCACTATTGGCAGAAGGTCCCTTTGCACACCTTCGCGGGATACATCAGGTCCTGATTGTGATTTATTGCCTCCTCCTGCTACCTTATCTATCTCATCGATAAACACTATTCCGGAATCTTCAGTTTTTTCGATCGCTTCCTTTATTA